>JAYSON010000039.1:0-5048 GCA_043722725.1 Chloracidobacterium sp. | reverse complement strand
TCGCCGGCTTTCCTGCGGATGTTCAAAAGTTACTGCAAAAGATCAGAGCGGCGAACCGAAAGGCTGCACCCGATGCGACCGAGG
The DNA here is from genome assembly GCA_043722725.1 of Chloracidobacterium sp. Taxonomy (GTDB): domain Bacteria; phylum Acidobacteriota; class Blastocatellia; order Pyrinomonadales; family Pyrinomonadaceae; genus OLB17. The sequence continues at coordinate 4,964 of JAYSON010000039.1, read as the reverse complement.
CGATCAGCTATCATATACCTACGTTTCGAATCAACGGCAAGAACTTTATCCATTTTGCCGCGTTCAAAAATCATATCGGTCTTTATCCCGCACCACGCGGCGTTGACGAATTTGAACCCGAACTGTCAGCTTATGAAGGCGGTAAAGGCACGGTGCAATTTCCTCTGGACAAACCGATTCCGTATAACCTGATAAGGCGGATCGTGAAGTTCAGAACAAAGGCGTAACAACTCTTACCCAACTATTACAATCTCTTTCCCGCCAACCTGTTACTCTAAAACTGGCTTATTTTTAAGCGATCATCGGGATTCATAATGCAAAATGTCTTAGAGTTTGAACAGCTTCACGCGGGTATCAATCGGAAAAACGTCGCCTTCGTCACATCCTTTCACCTACTCGCCATTCTGGTTTTTTTCACATTTAGCTGGCAGAATGTTGCCGCGTTGCTGATCGGAAACTGGATCGTCGGCAGCCTGGGCGTCGGTCTTGGCTGGCACCGATTGCTGACGCACCGTAGCTTTAAAGCGCCGAAGTGGCTGGAATATGTGCTCACGACGTTTGCGACGATGTCAATGCAGGATTCGCCGGACAAATGGGTGGCTACGCACCGCATTCATCACGCGTTTGTCGAAACCGAAAAAGACCCGCATTCGACGCGGCTCGGATTCTGGTGGGCACAGATCGGGTGGGTTGTCTGGGGCACGGCACAGGACCACGACCGGGCGACACTGCAACGCTACGTGCCGGACTTGCTCAAAGACAAAGGCCAGGTATTGATCTCTCGCTTTTATTACGTGCCGATCATTATTTCGGCGGCGATCCTGTTCGCGATCGGCGGCTGGACGATGGTCGTTTGGGGAGTTTTCGCACGCGTCGTCGTCGGCTGGCATACTACGTGGTTCGTTAATTCGCTCTCGCACATCTATGGCTCGCGGCCGCATGAGACGCCGGATTCTTCGACCAACAATTGGTTCGTCGCACTGCTCACGTTCGGCGAGGGCTGGCACAACAATCACCACGCCTTCCCGACCTCGGCACGGCACGGCCTGCAATGGTATCAGTTCGATATGAACTGGATCGCCATCCGCCTTCTGGAAAAACTTGGTTGGGCGGAACAGATCAAAACACCGGATTTCAAACCGGCCTCCGTGGAATTGAAACAAGCCGCATAAAGTATTAGTATTCGGCTTACGGAGGGCAAAAATGACTACTAACCCGCAGAACTACACTGAATTCTGGGATTTTTATGTGCAGGAGCACAGCAAGCCCTTAACGCGGCTGCTGCATTTTGCCGGAACCTCTCTCGGAATCATTTTACTTATCTTTTTCTTCGCTAGCGGTCAATGGTATTTCTTCCCGGTATTTTTCGTTGTTGGGTACGGCTTTGCATGGTTCGCCCATTTCGTTGTCGAAAAGAATAAGCCCGCCAGCTTTAAGTATCCGTTATGGTCGTTTATCAGCGACTTCAAAATGATGTGGTATATGGCGACCGGCCGAATGGGCGCTGAAGTCGAGCGCGTTTTAGGAGAGGGATTCACCGCGGAGGCACAGAGAGCACGGAGTTAAGCAATTTCCACCCAGCCGTTCAGTTTTATTTAGTCTCTGTGTCTCTGTGGTGAAAAATCCTTTCTGAGATCAGCTCCAACGACCGGTCATAGCGGTATCCGATACTAAAATGCCCGTCGTCGAATTCTTCGTGAATATGCGGAATATCGAATTCTGACAGTTTTTTCGATAAAATTCTAGCTCCGAGATCCAACGCAAACTCATCTCTCGTTCCTGCGTCCAGAAACAAAAGCTTTAGCGATTTCAGGTTTTCCACATACTTTTGCACAAGCCTGACCGGATCGTGTTCCAGCCATTTCTCCCAGATATCGCCACGAATTTCAGATGTTTCTAGATCAAACGGCAGATCGAAACTTGTGCCGTTTGGGGAGTAGCATGCACTCATTCCGATCATATTCAGGCCGGGAAAGTCATTTTTGCCCTTCTTCTCGATCTCCCAAAAACTCTTTATGAACGCATTCGGATCGCCTTTGATTGCACGGAAAGCTTTCGGTATATCGGACAGGTAACAGTGCTCAAAATAGGCATCGCCGCTAATCGAGCAGGCCAGCCCGAAAACATCTGCATGCCGCAGGCCCATTATCATCGAGCCGTATCCTCCAGACGAAATGCCCATCACGGCGCGAGAATCGCGGTGAGCTGTAGTGCGAAAATTCTGATCGACAAAAGTCACTATTTCTTGGGTAAGATAGTCTTCATAACGGCCCGTCGCGGTTGAATTTATGTATTGCGAACCGCCGTAGTAGGTAAAGCAGTTCGGCATAACGGCGATCATCGGTCGGATGGTGCCGGCGGCGATCAGTTTATCCAGACGCTGTGCAAGATTCGGCGTAAATGCGGCGTCGTTGAGCAGCATCTTCCCTCGGCCGGTAAAGCCAGTCAGGCAATACACGGCCGAATAGGTTTCTTCGCTGTCTTCGTATCCGGGCGGAAGATAGACGAACAGGTCGCGAACGTGCGGATCGCCAAGCGGATTGCCGCGAAGGACTTCGCTCTCGTGCTGAAGGTTTACCGTCTTCCCGCTGACTAACGCGTTTGCATTCATAAGCGGAAAGTTTATGATGAAACAGGCGGAAACACGAGCGGTAGCGAGTGTTTCTGCTCCCAAGATTGATATGGCCGGCGACCTGTTAAATGTAAATGCGAACGCTCTGAACTCAACCATCGAGTTCCTGACGGCAATGGTCACGCCGACGCTGCTTATATCGGCGACAGGCTCACTCGTGCTTTCGACGTCGACCCGGCTTGGCCGCGTCATCGACCGCGTCCGCGATCTTGAAAAACGTCTCGGCGAAATGATCTATGTCGAGGACAAAAGCGAGGTGCCGCTTTACGACAAACGGCTTGAGGTTATCGTCGATCTTTTGGATAAAACGACAAGCCGCTCGCGCATTCTTCAACGTGCCATGGCTGCGTTTTATTACGGTCTTGGCTTTTTCATCCTGACTAGCGTTACCATCGCGGTCGCCGGGCTATTTAATATCTACCGTTGGCTCCCGATCCCGATTGGCGTTATCGGCATTCTGTTCCTACTATACGGAGCTATTCTCATGATCCGCGAAACGTGGATGGCGACGGCTACGATAAACGCGGAGATGGACTTTACGTGGGAACTGGCCCGGAGGCTCTCGCCAGAAGGCATCGCAAGCAAATACAAGAAAATTGAAACCGGAGAATTCAAAATCAAATCAAAGCCCAAGGTATCTAAAACTCTGGGCGGAGAATAAGCTCGAAGAGCGTGTCGAGCGGCTGGAGGCAATGCTGCGCTCATGCACGGTTTGCCCGAAAGACTGCGGTAACGACCGGCTGAATGACGAGATAGCCGCGTGCTATTCCGGCCGTCTGCCGATTGTCTCGTCCTATACTTCTCATTTTGGAGAAGAGCCGTGCCTGTCCGGAACGAAAGGTGCCGGGAATATTTTCTTCGGCAACTGCAATCTCCGATGCGTTTACTGTCAGAATTATCAGATCTCACAAACCTGGAAAGAGCAGAAAAAGAACGAGGTTACGCACGAGCGTTTGGCCGAGATGATGCTTGAATTGCAGGACCGCGGCTGTCATAACATCGGCTTTGTCTCGCCGACGCACTTCGCTCCGCAGATGGCCCGGGCAATATTGATCGCCGCCGAAAAAGGCCTGCGGCTGCCGATCGTTTACAACACGAATGCGTACGACTCTCTCGGAGTTTTGAAATTGCTTGACGGCATTGTCGATATCTATCTCCCCGACCTGAAATACGCTGATTCGGACGCCGGTTTTCAGTATTCGAAGGTACGCGATTACAAGGAACACGCCCGTGCCGCAATAAAAGAAATGCACCGCCAGATGGGCGACGAGCTTGTTTTTGGTGAAGACGGATTACTCAAACGCGGGCTAATGATTCGCCTATTGGTTTTGCCTAATGATATCGCCGGTATCGAAGAGAACCTGCGTTGGATTCGCGATGAGCTTTCGCCCAAAACGGCAATCTCGCTGATGGCCCAGTATTACGCCACCAACAAAGCGGCGACCGACGACCGCTACATTCTTCTGTCACGCCGCATCTCCGAAGGCGAATGGTTCCAGGCCGTTTCGCTTCTGGAAGAACTTGGAATGGAAGAAGGCTTTATGCAGGAATTCGAATCGGCTTCGCTTTACTACCGTCCCGATTTTACGGACGCGGAGAAGCCGTTTAAGGATATTAGGGATTTCCAATAACAGGGATTGTTATTCATATCAAAGACTGCTATCGTATATTTATGAATGTTTCTCTTACGCCAGAGTTGGAACACATTGTCGATCAAAAGGTAAAAAGTGGTCTCTACAACTCAGCCAGCGAGGTTGTGCGTGAAGGGTTACGGCTCCTACAACAGCGTGACGAAATGCGCGAAGCGAAATTGAACACTTTACGTGCGGAAATTCAAAAGGGTATCGACGACCTCGAAGCTGGACGCATCTATGACGGGCCGAGCACTATGGCTGAATTTAGGGAAAAGCTTCTGAAGATGAAGCGAAATAATGCCTAGCTACTCGCTTTCTTGGGAGGCACGTCAGGATATTGATGAGATACTTATCTTTATCGCGGCCGACAATCTGGACGCTGCCATTTCCTTCAACGATCACCTGGACAATGTTTTTATGATGCTTGGCGATAATCCAGAAGCCGGTAGAGAACGCCCCGAACTTAATGAGGGCCTGCGAAGTTTTCCGCTAGGGAATTATTTGGTTTTCTATCGCATTTGGGCCGGAAAAATCAGCATTACCCGAGTGCTTCTCGGCGCTCGGGATCTGGACGAATTGTTTAGTTAAAAAACGGTGTGTTGAGATGGTCCTGATTTGACGGACAGGAGTGTTGTTTAGAATATCAAAGATATGAGCAACAACGGAATTGGCAAGGGAAGACGCAAATATGACGAGGA
>JAYSON010000038.1:0-2768 GCA_043722725.1 Chloracidobacterium sp. | reverse complement strand
CGGAGCTTTTTGCAGGTACTGTATAAGATAGTAGATGCCGTCGTATTTAGCCGTTTCGCCCGTTTGGGAATCACCGACGACGACCGACGGGCGGAATATGGTCACCGGCAGATCGGCTTTGAGCTTTTCAACCTCTAACTCCGCCAGATATTTTGTTTCCTCGTAAAAATTGCGAAAACCTGCTTCGTGCTCAAGCTCGGTTTCGAGTATTTCACCTTTTCGGTTTCCCGCAACATAACAGGTCGAGATATAGTTGTACCGCACCAGATGAGGCAGCGATCTGACCAGATCATTAACATTCTTCGTGCCTTCGAGATTGACCTTATACGCGGCGTCTTCTGCAACTGCCAGATCGTAGATCGCGGCAAGGTGGAAAACATCGGTCGTCGTTTCGCGGACAGCTTTCAGGTCTTCTGCTGACATTCCAAGACCGGATTGCGTAATGTCGCCTTCGATCAGCGCGAAGTTCTCCGGCGGCGTTGCCGTGCGATCGGCAATTTCGTCAATCGCCTTCATCGATTTTTCAACGAACTGCGGCTGCACAAGCAGAAAAAACTGCACATCCGCGCGGGATAGGCGGGCAACCAGCCTTTCGGCAATAAAACCCGGGAAACCTGTCAGAAAAATTGTCTTGCTAAAACTCATATCTGCCGTGTCTCAATATTCTAACAGCTTGTAGTTAAGTCCGATGAAAAATAGCCCACACCTGTTCGCGGTGCTTCTCGCGACTCTTTTCGTTTTATTTCGTGTCTCCTTCGGTGTATTCCGGAACAAACTCCGAACAAATCAGTCGATCCGATATTCTAATCCGATTGAGACGCGACGCCGCTGCTCAAACCTTCCACTATTGAATCGACAAAAAGATTTACACATATGGAAAACGTATGTTAGAGTCCGGTCATTAACATTCGATGAGTGTTTCTATGATAATGTCGGATTACACTGCCCAAAACATCGATCACAAAGCTTCCAGCGAGTTGCTGTCCGAGCGCTGGTCCGTCATTTCTTTTGAAAGATGCGAGGCGTCCGGCTTGACGTACGCTGAGGCGAAGCAACGCATTGCGGAATTCGAAAAACAACGCATAGCCGGGCTTTGCATCGTCACGGACGAAGCCGCCGCGCGCATCGATGTTTAGAATTCCAAGATAACCTTGCCGAAACTCTTGTTCGATTCAAGATACGCGTGGGCCTCGCCAACGCTTTCGGCCGGGTAAACCTTATCTATATTCGGCCTAACCGTGCCGCTGGCAAGTAGCGGGACAACCTCTTCAGAAAACCTTCGCGTTGCTTCAGCCTTTTCTTCTATCGAACGGCCGCGCAAGACGGTGCCGATTATCCGCAAACGTTTTCGCAGGGCGACTGCAAGATCGATTTCCGACAACGTACCGGAAGTCAGCCCGACCAGCATTATCCTGCCTTTTGCGGCAAGGCTTTCGAGATTTTCCCGAAAATAAGCCGCGCCGACCAGATCTAGTATCACGTCAACTCCTCGGCCCTCCGTCTTTGTTTTTAATATTGTCGAAAACTCGGCACTCTCGCCCGTCAGGATCGCTTCATCAAGCCCGAATTCTCTTGATCTTTCAAGCTTATTCGCCGTCCGCGAAGTGCCGACCGTTTTGGCTCCGATCGCTTTGGCCAACTGGATAGCGGCGAGACCGACTCCCGATCCGACAGCGTGAACAAGCAGAGTTTCGCCGCTCTTGAGTTCGCCCTGTGTAAAAACAGCATCGTGAGCCGTTATGAAGGCCTCCGGAATGGCTGCCCCTTCAACAAAGCTGAGATTGTCCGGTATTCGTGCCAACAAATCGGATTCGATTAGCAGCATTTCGGCCTGCGCTTCGCCCGCCGTGATCCCGAAAACACGGTCGCCCGTTTTCCACCCGCCAACAGCTTCGCTTATGTCAATGATCTCACCCGCGAATTCGAGCCCTGGAAGGTTCGGCGAATAACCGGGCGGCGGCGGGTAATGCCCGCGACGCTGGAGCAGATCGGCACGATTTAACCCGGCCGCCCTAACGCGAACCAAAACCTGCGAGCCAGTAGGCTTTGGCGGATCGGGAACCTCTCTGATCTCAAGATTTTCCGGCCCGCCGAATGTTTTTATGTAAACAGCTTTCATGGCTACGTACTTCGCGCTGTCAGCCCTTAGAGGCGGAATAACAGTCCGCCCTAGCGCCGCAATCTAGCTTCGATATTGTTTGCTTTTAGCGAATTGCCCGTTGCACGCTGCAGATCCGAAATCGATTTATTTAGCTCGGTCTGGGCACGAAGCTCGTTGCTGCGAGCGGTCGTCAAAGCCGTCTGCCGTTCCAGCACCTTGTAGATATCCGACTGGCCGGCGTCGAGCTTTCGCTGTTCTGAGTCATACTGCTTCACCGAATTCTCACGGGCGATGGCCGCCGCGCGAAGACGTGCCTCGGCGGTCCTCAAGGACTGCAACGCGTTTCGCACATCGACCTGAATATTTTGCTCGATCTGCTCACGCTGCGTTACCAGGCGTTCGCCTTCAACCATTGAGCGTCCGTATTGTGCCCGCGACGTCTTATCGCCGAAAAGCGGCAGATTGAACTGCACACCAAAGCGAAATGTCGGGTATTTATTTGAAAAAATATCCGTAACACTCGACGATCCGTTGCCGACCGAATTAAGCAGGTTCTGCGTTGCCAACTGCTGCTGAACCTGTTGATCGATACATGCTGTATCGGTTGGGGCGCAGGTTCGTGCAAAAGGGCTTCTAAAATTCGGATTCTGGTTTCCGCCGATGCCCG
>JAYSON010000037.1:0-11612 GCA_043722725.1 Chloracidobacterium sp. | reverse complement strand
TGAGGTGGTCCTAAAAAGTGGGACAGGAGTGTTGCTTAGGTTTTACTCCTTTGGTTGAATTTTTGTCAAATGTTTTTGGTGACAAAGGTCTGAAAACCGCGCGGTTTTCAGACCTTTGGCGGTAATCGGCCTCGAAGGCGAGCGGGTTCGTGTAGCCGATGCCCGAATGCCTTCTGACCGGGTTGTAGTAGCCGTCGATATACTCGCCGGTTTCCATTCGCGCTTCTTCGACATCGGCAAACGCACTGCCTTCGAGCAGCTCGGCCTTGTAGCGGCTAAAGAGGCTCTCGGCAAAGGCGTTGTCGTAGGTTTCGCCGGCCCGGCTCATCGACTGGCGGCACTTGTGCAGCTTTAGCAATCCGCGAAAGCTCTTCGATGCGTACTGCCCGCCGCGATCCGAGTGAATGATGCAGCCCACAGGCAATTTCACCCGCCGGAGCAGCATCAGAAAAGCCTCGATGATGAGATCCTCCGTCATATCCTCGCGAATGGCCCAGCCGAGCATTCTTCGTGAAAACAGGTCTGTCCAAGTCGCCAGATAACACCACCCGCCGTTTTGCAGCGGCAGATAGGTGATGTCGCCGACTATCACTTTGAGCGGAGCGTCAGGCGGCAGCCTCATCTCCAGAAGAAGATTCGGGCTGTAGCCTAAACCATGGCGGGAATTGGTGGTTCGGGGCACAAACGATCGCGGTTGGATCGCTTTGAGGCCCTGCTCCCGCATTATCCGCCTGATCCGGTGACGGCCTATTTCAAAGCCCTCATCACACAGCTCAAAGCAGATCCGGCGGCTGCCGTATCGCCGGGAGTGCCGACGGAAAACTTCCTTGATCTTCTCTTCAATCATGTCTTTCTCTTTGCCTTGTCCGCCGCTCCGCCCCTCTTTTAGCCACCGGTAAAACGAACTCCTGTCCACCTTGAGCTGGCGGAAAACCTCGCTTTTCGGATATTCCCGCATCTTCTCTTCGATCACCTCGTATCTCGGCCCTACTGCTGCCGGGAGAAAATGCTCAAGGCTTTTTTTAAAATGTCCCGCTCAAGCTCAAGCTGCCGCTTTGCCGCACGCAGCTCTATCACTTCCTGCTCCAATCCGCTGGCTCCCGCCGCCCGTGCCGACTTCCACTTGTGCAGCAGATTCTCGCCAACTCCCAGACTCTCGGCCACCGACCGCACCGTCTGCCCGCCGTCGATCATCTTCAACGCCGCCCGCTTAAACTCCTCGTCATATTTGCGTCTTCCCTTGCCAATTCCGTTGTTGCTCATATCTTTGATATTCTAAACAACACTCCTGTCCGTCAAATCAGGACCATCTCACTGCGTCTTACATCGCTGAACGCTGACCTTGAAGCAAACGTCAACAGTTGGATGGGTGCGGCCAGCTTTCGCATCAAACAACGCGAACATCAGAAGACTTTAGAACAGATTGCTGAAGGATTGCGTATCTATTTTGCTGGCTCGCACGTTAGTATCAATATGGTAACGTGCGTGTTTTACATTATTCTCGCTGTAATAGTTCTGGTAAGTGGAGCAATTCTACTCAACCTTAGGTGGAGCTAAGATTTCCTTTGGTGAAGCCGCAAATTTAGTGAATCGACTGCTTAATTCGAAGATCGTTTTTATCCATGAAAATGTTATGATTACTGCGTTTTGAGGTAATTATTATGATCACGATCACATTTCCAGACCGCGACACCGAAAAACGAGCTTTGGGCTTTTTGCTTGGGCGCTTTTCTGGGCACGTTTTGAAATCAGGTGAGCATCTTGTTCCTGAAGCGGCGCTTAAGGCGTTGGCCGACCAAAACATTCCTTTTACCGTTAAGGGAAAAGCAACTTATGAGCAGCAAATTGCGGCGATTCGAGATATTGCTCCCGCTTCAATTTAATGATGGCCGCGAAGTTTCGACGACGTTGTTGGCGGAAGCTGTTTTGGAAATCGTCGACAGGTTTGACGCGGCAAGTTATGAAACCCAAAAGGTCGAAGGTCACTGGCGCTACGAAGGTGTTTTGTACCGGGACAATTTGGTGAAAATCGTCATTGACACACCGGACGACGAGGCCAACCGCGAATGGATGCGCGAATACAAATCGCGTTGGAAAGATAAACTCGAACAACTCGAACAACTCGACTTGTGGCTGGTGAGCTACACAATCGATGTTGATTGACTTGTACCTTATTGCCTCTCTCCATGATTTCTTTTGGCTAACCTATTCCGAATAGTTTTTTCTCGCGATCACCTTTATCTCAGCCCGCCAGTTTTCGTGGAGTTCAAACCGCCAGAGTTCGATTTTTTTCGACAGCATTCTTGCGAAGTATTCGAAATCGCGGTGAAAGCTGAGCGCGGGGGCAACGGCATAAACTAGGGCTGGCATGTCGAGAATTTCGAGATCGCCGAAGACTTTTGCGCGTTTTAGTTCGCCGCGGCGGCGGAGATGTTCGATCTTTCGCCAGTAATCGGCGGCCTGGAAGGGCATTTCGCGGTCGGGCGAGGCTTTTATTTCAATGATGACGAGGCGGCCGTCTTTTCGTAGTGCAAGCAGGTCGATCTTGTCGGCGAAGGTGCGGAACTGATTATAGATCGGGGCGAGGATAAGGTTTTGATCGAGCAGCTTTATATTGCGGCGGAGGATCGATTCGAGCCACGATTCGGGTGAGAGGCGATAGAGCTCGTGGCGTTTCGCGGCTCGGTCGGCGCTTCTGTGAATCTCGAGACTTTCGATCAGTTGTTCAAAGTCGGTCCAGGATGCCTTGTTTAAGGATCGTTTAGTTCTCTCGATCCCAAACCAAGCATTTTCACTGCCGGGCATCTTGCGGACGCGTGCGAAAGGCAAGCCTTGAAAACGAAGCGTTTCGCCATTTTTGGCGAACATAACATCGATCTTTTCGGACGAGATCCAAATAATTGTTTGCCCGGTTTCGCTTATTTCGACTTCAGCGGGCAGGATAAGCTTTTTCGGTTTTTCGCGCCACAGGTCGCTTAGATCGAGCGGTGGAAGATGTTTCAATCCGGTCTTCGCGATCTCAAATATCTTTATTTGAGATTTTATCGGCCCCTCGAGAAGGGCGTGGAGCTTTCGCAGGTTTCGGGCGACCTTCTTTTCGCCGACGATCCATATTTCGTCGATCGGATTCTTGCGCCGCATCTGAAGTTTCGTGAGCCAGAGGATCGCGGTTGTCAGAAGCGTTTCGGATGTCGTGCGTTCTGAAACGTCTGACAAAACGGCAGTCTGAACACCCGTGCGATCTTTGACGAATATTTCGGCAAAGCGGCCGCTGCCTTTATTCAGGGCGATACGGACGATCTTTATTTTTGGGTCGTATTCGGAAATTAGCGCGGCGATCTCGCTCGCCTTTTGCAGGCGGGAAAGCTCAACATTGGCACTGAGTTCTGCGGCGGAAATACGCGGAACGAGGCGGATAGTTTCAGTTACGCGGGCGAAAGGTCTTTTTACCTCCAGCATTATCTCATTGCCCTCGGTCGAGACGTTTTCGACGCGTACAGAGCGAAAACCTTTGTCGTCCAAGAATCCAAAAAGCAGCTTTTTGTCGTCATCGAGAAGTTCGATCTCGGTTCGATTTAGCGGAAACGTCTTGCCGTTCTCGCCGATGACGAGCCATTCCGTATGGGCGTCGATTAACGCGGGCAGATCAATTGCGGTTGCGGCGGGGATCACCATTTGTGTTTCCCGTCAAAGAATTTCATCATCGCTTCGGCCCAATCGCCGTAGCCCCGTTCGGACGGGTGAATGCCGTCGGCAAAAAAACCTTCAAGCTTTACATCGACCGGCTGCGGGTAATAAAAGACGCGATCCATTTCGGCCGTCAGCTCCTTGATATTGGCGTCGTGCAGCTTTGAAAGCTCCCACAGGATGAACCTAATTGGATGCGGCAGTGCGGGCGAATATTTGATCATTGGACAGTTTGAAAGGAAAAAGATCGCATCGGGATTTCTGTCACGCAAAATTCCGAGAAGTTCAGTCATATCGCGGCGCCATTTGCGTGGGCTGCTGAGCTTCATTACATCGTTGCCGCCGAGGCCGATGAGAACATAATCGTAGGTTTCGTCAGGGATTTCAGGTATCAGCTCGTCGATCGTCCGCCGGGCGGTGACGCCGTTTTTGCCGATTACGGTCCAATTTACTTTCTTGCCAATGCGTGTTGCAAGTCGTCGTGCAAACTGGCCGGTGAGTGCCAGCTCATGATTGCGTGCTCCCAATCCGGCAATTGTAGATTCGCCGATGACGAGCAGTTTTGTGGTATCGGCTCCTTCGCCGGCGATGCCCGATCTGTCTCCCGCGGCGTCCGGCAGCAGGCCGACCTTTCGCCGCGTGTATTGGCCCTGCAGAAAAAGCAACGGGGCGAACGGCAATACGGCCGCGGCACTGACGAGGTATATCGTCTGCCAAAGCAATAGATTTCCCGGACTCTTGTTAGCTCGTTCCATTATGTTAAAATTCAGATACCCGAATGTTTTTGTCAAATCCCGCTAAATCTTTTCTTGCGTGTATTTTACTTTTGTTCGCAACGGCCGGATGCGGTTTCCTGCAAACCAGTGAAAATAAGCCGGTGCCTCTCGTGCCGGAGACGAAAAGCCGGTTTCCCTTTGCGACAAAGGAACCGGAAAATTTTCAGTGTGAGATCGTCGTGACGGCAGGTGAAACGACACGGCGGACTCTGCTGGCAAGAAAGGGCGATCGGCGGCGTGTCGATTTTGACCTTGGCGAAAAGAAACAGCGTGGCATACTGCAGTCGGATAAGGATTATTTAATCGCGCCCGGAGAAAAGATTTATGCGGAGAATGCAGCAAAACCGGGTACGGCATCGGCAGACGCTCAATTTACAGAACTGACGTCCGAACTGTTAAATCGCAGCAATCGTGCGGAATTTGAAGAAATTGGTCGTGAAAAGTCGGTCGTCAGATACAGGGTGCGTTTTAACGGCGGCGAGTCAGATGAGATCGTCATTTATTTTGACGAAACGATCGGTTTGCCGGTGAAGCAGGAGTTTTTTGCTGTGGACGGTACGGAAAAGTCTCTGCAATACTCGGTCGAGCTGGTGAATTTTCGCACCGATGTCGATGAAAGCCTGTTTGCGATCCCGGCGGGATTTCGTAAAGTTTCATTAAGCGAGTTTTACAAGTAGATTTTAACAGGATGAACAGGATATTCAGGATGAGATAAAGTGGAGTAGAAATCTAATAAACCTATCCTGTTCATTCTGTATATCCTGTTAATGTATTTCTTTGCGTTTCTGCGTCGAAAAAATATGGACTTCGACATCACACCGGAACAGCGAAAGCGGGCTGAGGATTCGCTGCATGGATTGCCGTTTGCACAGTTGATGGGCATGCGGCTCGTCGATATCCGGCCGAATGAGGCGGTGATAAAGATCGACATGCGCGACGATTTGCGGCAGCCGGCGGGTGTTTTGCACGGCGGCGTGACCGCCTCATTGATCGACACGGCGATGGCATTTGCCGTAATCACACGGCTTTCTGAAGGCGAACGGGCATCGACGATAGATTTGACCGTGCATTATCTGCGGCCGCACACTGCCGGAACGATAACATGCACCGGCAAGGTCGTGCGGGCCGGAAGGAAGATATTTACCGTCTCGGCGGATGTTGTGAACGAAGAAGATAAGTTGATTGCCACGGCCATCTCGACATATACGAAGGTTTAGGGATGGTTGCAGAAAGTTGCGGTGTTTCAGGAAGTTACAGAGTTGTGTAAGACTTTAATTCTTAGACTTCTGCAACTCTGTAACTTCCTGAAACTATCTGCAACTTACCGCAACTATCTGTAAACTCGAAAAAGATGGACCAGATCAAGAAATTCGCACTATTTGTTAAGCCCTATAAATGGAGCATGATTGCCGGAATATCTTTTATTCTGATTTCATTACTGTTTGGGCTGTTCGTGCCGTATTTGGTCGGAATGGCCGTGGACGATCTGACGGCCGGGATTACTTGGCCGAAGATCATTTACTACCCGCTGATCATTCTTGGCGTTAACGCGATGAGCGGCGTTTTTCTGTTTTTGCAGCGGCGGATTCTGATCAACACCTCGCGTCATATCGAATTCGACATGCGCTCTGCTTTTTACGCAAACCTGGTCGATCAGCCGCTTGAATTCTTTCACAACAACCGCGTCGGCGATCTGATGGCGCGTGCGACGAATGACCTTGCTGCGATCCGCCAGATCGTCGGACCGATGATCCTTTATAGCTTTCAGGCGATTTTTGCACTTTGCATAGTGCTGCCGATATTGCTAAATATTTCGGTGAAGCTGACACTGCTTTTATTAATTCCCATGCCGCTCGTCTCGCTGACGGTGCGCTATTTAGGCGATCAGATCCATAAGCGATTTGAAAAGATACAAGGATTTTTCTCTGACATTACCGCAAGAACACAGGAAAACTTGAGCGGTGTACGGGTTATCCGGGCATACGCGCGGGAAGACTCCGAGATCGAGGAATTTCAGAAGCTCAATCGCGAATACGCGGCTCAAAATCTGCGGCTCGTAAAATTCGCGGCGGCGATGCGGCCGCTGCTGTTCTTTTTTATCGGACTGGGATTTGTCATTATCGTGGCGGTCGGCGTACCGATGGCCGTTCGCGGCGAGATAACTGCGGGTAATTTTGCGTCGTTCATTTTGTATCTACAGCGGATGATTTGGTATTTGATCGCCCTTGGCTACGTCGTCAATCTTTATCAGCGAGGCACCGCTTCGCTAAAGCGATTTAATGTAATTCTTGAAACCGAACCTTCTATCAAGGACGCGGATGGAACCAAGGAGCAGCATCCGGTCAAAGGCGAGATCGAATTCCGCGATCTTACGTTTGCGTACAACGGAACCCCGGTTTTGCAGAACATCGATCTGAAGATTGGGCAGGGAAAAACGGTCGCGTTCGTCGGCAAAACGGGCAGTGGGAAATCGACGCTGATGAGCCTGATCGCACGTCTGATCGAAGCCCCGGAGGGCAGCATTCTGGTCGATGGCGTGCCGATAAGCCAATTCCCCATCGAACAGCTTCGGCGGTCCATCGGGTTCGTTCCGCAGGAGACGTTTTTGTTCAGCAACACACTTGCGGCGAACATTGCGTTTGGAGTGGGAGATTTTAACGCGGAGACGCAAAGACGCGGAGACGCAAAGGAAGATTTAAACGGCGATCTAAAGGATAAGTCTGATTCCGGTATCCGTGGTGATCCGCGTTCATCCGCGGCTAATATTTCTTCTTCCGGGTCTCCGCGTCTCGGCGTTAATATGACCGTCGAAAAAGCGGCCGAGATTGCCGGGCTTGCGGACGATATCAAGGACTTTCCGGGGAAATACGAACAGCTCGTTGGGGAACGCGGCATAACACTTTCGGGCGGACAGAAACAGCGGACGGCAATTGCACGGGCGATAATGCGCGATCCGCGCATACTGATTCTCGACGATTCGCTGTCGGCGGTTGATACCTACACGGAAGAGAAGATCCTGCACAATCTTCGCGACGTGCGGAGCGGGCGGACGACGCTAATAGTCTCGCACCGCATATCGACCATCCGCGACGCCGACCTCATCTGCGTCCTCCACGAAGGGCGAATCATCGAACGCGGTACGCACCAACAGCTGCTCGAATTCGACGGGGCATACGCCGAGTTGTATCAACGGCAGTTGCTGGAGGAAGAACTTGAAGCGGCGGAATAGTTTGCATCAAAACATAAAAGTATTTGTGTTTAAGACGGTTTGGTGTAAACTTGCTAACGAGGCGTTATGAACACAAAAACACTGGTTAACCGCAAAACACGCCGCACGACGCTCACTCTCGAGGCCGACGTTGTAGATTACGTTGAGCAAAAACTTGCGAGCGATAAGCGGCTTAAGGAAAAGAATCTGATAAACGATCTGCTTCGCAAAGGGATAAAGGTTGATGAATCGAAAACCTCGAAGCCCTTCTTCATAAAGCCCTTCAAAACAAAGCTTGCGCCCGGAATGACCCTGAGACGGCTTGAAGAGATGATGCGAGAGATCTAAAGCTAGATGCTCTATCTGCCGGACATAAACATTTTGATTTACTCCAAAATGACGGGTATGCCGGAACACGAAGCGGCTTTTGCCTGGTTGAACAGTACATTGAACGATCCGAACGCGACGATGCTCCTTTGTGAAACGACAATGCTTTCGTTTCTAAGAATAACCACGAACACGAAAGCCTTTGACCCGCCCCTTTCATATTCCGAAGCGATTTTGTTCACATCGGACCTGATGGATCGGACTAGCGTCCTGGTTTACCAGCCATCACCCGGCCACTTTATTGAAGTCGCAGAATTTATGAAAAGGTATAACTTCGGCGGCAATCTTGCGA
Source organism: Chloracidobacterium sp. (assembly GCA_043722725.1). Classification (GTDB taxonomy): domain Bacteria; phylum Acidobacteriota; class Blastocatellia; order Pyrinomonadales; family Pyrinomonadaceae; genus OLB17. Next base: position 3,262 of record JAYSON010000037.1, on the reverse strand, counting down.
TGGACGCTCATCTGGCGGTAATCGCCATGAATACGGGTGCGATATTCGTGACGCGGGACGGCGATTTTGACAAGTTACCATACTTAAAGACACTAAACCCGATCGGCCCAATTTCAGATGAATAGCGAAAAACCCCACGTCGAAGCCCAATACAAATCGATGCTCATCATTTGGGCGGCTTTACTGATGTCGCAGTTGATGTTTGTGCTCGTCATTTTCCTGACACGGCCGAAGCTGTTAACGTTCGATTTTTCGCAGCCGGTCACCGGCAACAGCGCGCCGATGATCGTCGGCTTTGCGGTGGCGGCAGTCACCGCAGTCCTGTTCTCATTTGGGTTTCGAAAGCGGCTGAACGAACGGGCCGTCGCGACGCAGGACACGGCGCAGGTCCAAAGCGGACTCATCATCGCCCTTGCATTGTGCGAGGCGAGTTCGCTGTTCGGGCTGACGCTGGCCTTTGCGTTCGATTATCAATACTTCTTCTTATGGATCGGCCTTGGCGTCATAGCCATGCTGCTCCACTTTCCAAAACGCGACGAGTTACGCGTAGCGAGTTATAAGAAGTAGGAAATTTACAGAAAGCAAAGAACCACCCCGCCAGGTGAAGCGGCTGCCAACCCTCCTTCGTGAGGAGGGCGGTTTTAAAGCTAAAAGACCGCGTCGATTGCTCGATGCGGTGTTTGTGTGTTTTATATTTAATTGTAAATTATCTGCCTAAGCTGCTCACTGTCACGTTTCGTCTGCCGAAGCGGCGTGCTTCGGAACAGCTTGCCATCCATATATCGAGCCTGCGTCCTTTTATCTTGCCGCCGGTGTCGGAGACAAGATAGTTGCCGCTGTAGCCGCCGGCGTTGAGATTAATGCGGCTGCCGAGGCCTAGTACCCGAGGGTCAGCGGCTATAAGTCCGGAACGGACACCGTGCCCCATTGCTGTTCTGCCTTTCAAACAATACGCTGTGGCTACAAATGAGCCTTTGCTTACTCCGGCCGCTTTTGACATAACGGTCTTGTCTACCAGCTTTTTATCGGCCTTTTTATTATTATCCTGCTGTTCAATTACTGCTTCTGCTTTAAATTCTTCTTCTATATTATTTAATTGTAGCTGCGAATCACGCCCTATATTGAGAGCGGGTTCTGTCTCGGATTGTGCGTAAATAAATGCAACGAACACTCCAATTAGGGACAGAACAACTCCCACTCTAACGAGTCTTATCATTATCAATGCTCCTATTTTTGAAGTCTTCCCTTCACACGCAAAAATAGCCGTTGAGATTATTCGTCCCCCCTTGCTACTTCCCTTTATGCATGCGAAATAAAGACCGGTTCGGCAGAGGATGCTGCCTGTTTCTATCCGATCGCGAACAGAACATTTACGGATTCTAGCACTTTTGTCTAAACATGTCCACCCCTACAAAAGCCGCAACCCCTTATATTATATGCAATTGCTGTGTTTTAAGGCGCTTAGCCGTGAGAATTTGCGAGACATTTGCTAGACTTATTGGACGTAACTCGCGTATATTTCAAAGGTCATAAGACGCTATCTTCCAAGCAATTCAAAGAGGTAACAATATGCAGGAACGCCGTCATGGAGCACGACATCCAGTCTCATTTCCGATCCGTGTCAGATGGAAAGAAGAGGGCGGAACCGAGGTGATTGAGGAAGGCCTGACGGAAAACGTCGGGCCGCAGGGAGCACTCATTTACCTGCCGCGAAAGCTGCCTACGGTTGGTGCGAAAGTAGAACTGACGATCACCGAGAATTCAGACGACGAAATCATCGTCAGCGCACAGGTTATACGGCTGGAGCGAAACGCGGCCCACCCGCAGGTCGCTCTGGACCTTCTCGACTCGATAAGAGTTTGGAAAAAGAAGGTTTGGGAACTTGCCGGTGAGAGGATCGCCGCCGAAAAACCCGAAGAGCTTGATGATTGGTAGATCAGTCGAGAGTCGAGAGCAGGAAGCTCCGGATTCTTTTCCGACTCTTGACTCTTGACTCTCGACTCCCGACTTAAATCCAATGAAAATTCTAGTCCTCGGTGCTGGCCGTATGGGGCATGGCGCCGTTTATGATCTTGTTCACAATTCACCGGACGTTACGGCTGTCACGATCGCCGATTTCGATCTTAAAAAGGCTGAAAGCGTCCATGAAGCCGTCGGCACCGGCAAGGTCACGGCAACGCATATCGACGCGGCGAACTATGCCGATGTCGTTGATCTGATGCGTGGGCACGATTCGGCGATATCATGCGTCAATTATTGGTACAACGAAGCACTGTCGCGGGCGGCGATCGAAACCGGCACGAATTTTTGTGATCTCGGCGGCAATAATTACATCGTCGATGAACAGCTTGCGCTTGACGTTCAGGCTAAGGCTGCAGGTGTAAATATCATCCCTGATTGCGGACTTGCACCGGGAATGGTTTCGATATTGGCGATGCATGGCGCGGCGAAGTTCGATGAGGTTGAGGAAATTCACATCCGTGTTGGCGGGCTGCCGCAGAATCCGCAGCCGCCGCTGAATTACCAGTTGGTGTTTTCGGTCGAAGGTTTGATCAATGAATATATTGAGGTCGCACGCGTCATCCGCGGTGGTGGAATCAGAGAAGCCAATTCGATGACCGAGATCGAAGAATTGGCGTTCGATGGTTTTCCGCCGCTCGAAGCATTTCAAACCTCCGGCGGGACATCAACGCTGCCCGATACGTTTCTCGGCAGGATCCGGGAGCTTGATTACAAGACCATTCGGTACGCGGGGCACTGCGAGAAGTTCAAAACGATGATCGACCTCGGACTTTGTTCGAGTGACGAGATCGTCGCCGATTACGTCAAAGTAAAACCGCGAAAGGTGTTTGGCGAATTGCTGCAAAGGCATTTACCGGCGGACGGCCCGGATTATGTTCTTGTCAGACTGGATTTTGCAGGTAAAACTGGCGGCGAGACGAAAAAGCTGCGTTACGACATTATCGATAAACAGGATGAAGCGACCGGCTTGTCCGCAATGATGCGGACGACGGCGTTTCCGGCCTCGATCATTGCACAGATGATGGCAAGCGGCGATGTGCTTGAACGAGGTGCGACGCCGCAGGAAAAGGCGATTGATCCGGTAAAGTTTGTTGCCGAGCTCGAACGGCGTAAGATAAAAATACAGATGAGTTAGTTTAATTTAGGGTCATGACTAGTTAAGTCATGGATAGTTGATAATTTTCAATAGGATTGAGTAAAGGTTTTGTTTTCTATAATTGAATCTAAACTCACAATCTTT
>JAYSON010000036.1:0-4445 GCA_043722725.1 Chloracidobacterium sp. | reverse complement strand
GCTTTTGCATTCCGGAGCCGTACGGCTTACAATTAAAAACATTGTTATTCACCACGAGCCGGGGGCGAGATGCAGAAAAAAGTACTACTGGTCGAAGATTACGAAGACAGCCGCACGATGATGCGGCACATGATCGAGGAGGAGGGCTATTCGGTTATTGAAGCAGCGGGCGCTTACGAGGCGATCGAAAAGGCCGAACAGTTTCATCCCGATCTAATCCTGATGGATATCGGCCTTCCGCTGTTGGACGGATTGTCGACCGCGACCATCATTAAAGGAATGAAAACACTTGGCGAGGTTCCAATTGTGGTTGTCACGGCCTATCGCGATGTGAGTGACCAGGCCCGCGATGCCGGCTGTTCTGGCGTAATTTACAAACCGATCGATTTTCCGGCGCTAAAGACAATTTTGGATTTTCACCTGACTGGACACTGATCCCCGGTCGAGACCCCTAATCAAACTGCTTTCTAAATTCGTTAAACGTCGCACGAAACGAAGCAATTTCATTGCTCAAGCGTTCGATCTCCTGTTCAAGTTTTTCAACACGCTCGCTGGATGCTCCGCTGCCCGAGTGCTGTTCCCGAACAATGTTAAGAGCCTCAACGTCTATTTCACCGGATAAAAGATGAGCATTACGCGCTTCTTTCTGGCCGGGCTGGCGCTCGAGTTTCAGCACGAGTGGCTCGCTTCGGCCTGCGAGATCATCGAGGGTTTCCTGCACCTCGCCGAGACCGGAAAATTCGTAAAGCCGGTCAGCACGCCCACGAAGTTCGCCGACCGTCTGCGGTCCTCTAAGCAACAACAACGCGATAACCGCAACTGCGGGCGGCTCAAGCTCGAAAACGCTCGGCAACATGTGCTTGTACTTGACCGTCCGGCTTGTGCTGCCGTAATAGAGATAAACGAGATTTTTGTCTCGTAGGCTGTCGATCGCGGCAAGGATCGAGGTTTCGCCGATCGACATCACCGGATCGCGGTTGCTTTTTTGATTGCACGCGGCGGTAAGGGCATTGAGCGTTAGCGGATAATATTCGGGCGTCGTCAACTGTTTTTCAACCAGGCTGCCGAGGACGCGGACTTCGGTTTCGGTAAGTATCGTGGACATTATTTCTGTTCAACTTTGACGCGGTTAAGCCGCATAACCCTATATCAATCAGCATAGTATATTTTCGCGATTCTGTTTACTACCTTACAATCGAAACGTGGAAGTATTTATAGCGAGAACCAACGAAGAGATCGAGCAGGCATTTGCACGTCTTTCGACTGCTGATGTGCTTGGTTGCGACACAGAAACATCGGGATTAAGCGCAAAACATGGACGGTTGTTCTCGGTGCAGTTCTCAGACGGCAGTTTCAATGTTCTTGTGCCGGTTAGTGAAGGGGTCGAACTTGGAGATCTAGCCGAAATTCTTAAAGACAAGAGCGTGACCAAGATCTTCCACAACGCGAAGTTCGACCTTGAATTTCTTAATGCAAATGGCTATACGGTGACCAATATTTTCGACACAATGATCGCCGAAAAGGTTTTGACTCGCGGGGCGAATCAATCCGCTTCTCTCGCCGAAACGTTGTATCGCTATTTCGCCGTCGACCTGGATAAATCGCAGCGGGCTAAGTTTAACCGTATGTGGGACGGGATTTGGACAGACGAACTTGTCGATTACGCCTTATCGGATGTCGTTCATCTGCCACGTCTGATGGATGAACAAATGGCATGGCTGGAAAAGCTCGGCCTCACTAAAGAATTTGTCACCTCGATGGAAAAATTGCAATGAAGCGATTCATGAGTGCTTCGACGGGCGTAATGCATTACGCATTCGTATCATGGAAAACTGAAGCGTCGACGCCGCGATCGTGTCGTGCAGATACCACAGATTGGGAACTAGACGTATTTCTACACCGCGTTCAGCCAATTCGATGAAAACATCGTCAAAAGTCTTCACGGCAATAGGAATGACGGATTCTTCACTCGTGAAATATCCTGCGCATTCGTCGACACATTTGAACGTGTCTGGCGAAAGGCGGTAACAAAAAAGCGATCTTAATCTTATTCGTTCAAGCCAGATGTTTTCAACGGCGATGACGGAGTTACTCGATCCAAGAAATCTGTCGACGTCGGCAGCAGAGCTTTTCCTATTCGCACAATAAGTGACGCGTGGGCAGTCTCGCGGAAGCAGGTAATTGCGTAAGTGTTCCTCGTCTATTCCCCAAACTACCGGCGGTCCGCCGGATTCCGGAATCCTGGGTTCAAAACGTTCTATGCCGGGTTCTTCACTGACGTGAAATATCATTCCTTACCACCGATGATATGCCGGATGACCTTCCTTGACGGCGACGAACGTCCCGCGGCACGTCGCACAGATCTTATCGTTTGCTATAAGCTCGGCTTCGACTATCGCTTTTTCCAAAGTTGACTCAACGACTCTCGCGCGCAGATGTATTAGTGCATCGCTCGGCGTAGGCCGAAGGAGTTTGACGTGAAAATCGGCCGTGACGGTGCAGTCCGGTGTGGTTTTCGCGTTATTTTTCATGAGAAAGTATGCGGCCGCCCAGTTTGAATGGCAGTCCAGCAATGCACCAATAATTCCGCCGTTCAAAACGCCGGGAAAGGCTTCATGATGCGGTTCGGCGCGCCATTCGGCAGTGAACTCTCCTTCATTCACAAAGCTTCGAATGTGCAGTCCCTTTTCATTTGCCGGCCCGCAGCCGAAACAGATGCCATTTGGCGAGTAGGTTTCCTGTAAGGATTTTTCGCTATCCATAGTATTATTTCGTAGGTTACCACAGAGCAAAATAAACCATGAATTCAGTTTCCGAAATGCCGCGGCGCACGCTGCTCGATATGAACGGCTATCAATGGACCGTCCTTTTTGCCGCGTGGCTCGGTTGGGGATTCGATGTCTTTGACGGGCTGCTGTTCAATTACGTCGCGCCGAACGCCGTTCCGACACTACTCGGTTTGACAATTGGCTCGAACGAAGCAAAAGCGGCAACGCTCCAATGGACCGGCATTTTGACCTCAGTTCTATTGATCGGTTGGGCGATCGGCGGCATACTCTTTGGCAAAGTCGCCGACCGCATCGGTCGGAAAAAAACGCTGCTGCTGACGATGCTGATCTATTCGCTCGGAACGGCAGCCTGCGCTTTCGCGCCAAACATTTGGGTTTTGCTGGCGTTTCGCATTGTCGCGAGTCTCGGAATCGGCGGTGAATGGGCAGCCGGTGCGGCGATGGTTGCTGAGGTCGTCCCCGAAAAGCGCCGCGTCGAAGCCGGTGCTTTGCTCTACACATCGGCGCCCATGGGCCTCTTTCTCGCCACATTTATTACGTATCAGATCACCGGTGTTTATTTCAACGATCCTGCCGTTTCCTGGCGATACGTCTTTTTGTGCGGATTGATCCCGGCTGCGGCGGCCTTTTTCGTGCGGCTTTTTGTAAAGGAGCCCGAACGCTGGCAAAAAGTAGCTGCCGAGAGCCGTGCTAAGCTCTCGGAGCTTTTCAGTCCGGCTTATCTGCGAATCACGATTAGCGGATTCCTAATGGCGGTCACAGCGTTGATCATGTGGTGGAGCTGCAACGCATTTATACCCGTCGTTGCCAAGGGCCTCGCGATGCGTGAGGCAGTCCAAGTGCTTGGCCTCGACCCTTCGGCGGCAGAGGCAATGGGACAGCAATGGGTCAAGACGGCGACAAACAGCTTTAATCTAGGCGGCTTGATCGGCACCCTGCTCACGATCCCGGCGTCAAAGCTTCTCGGCCGCAAAAAGATGTTCTTTATCTACTATCTCGCGGCTGCCGCCTCGATAATGGCGGCCTTCGGGCTAAACCTTGAACCGCATACCCGGCTTTATATGTACTTCCCAATCGGCCTAACCGTTTTCGGCGTCTTCGGCAGCTTTACATATTACCTGCCCGAGCTTTTTCCGACGAGGCTTCGCGGCACAGGCGCCGGTTTCACATACAATGTCGGACGGCTGGTGGCCGCATTTGGGCCATTTCTCGTAGGCAGTATCGCCGCCGGCGGCGCGAACGCAGTCGACAGTGCGATGGGTGTGCTGTTCTGGGTCGCAATTGTTCCGATCATCGGAATACTGCTGCTGCCATTTGTTATAGAAACTAAGGGACGCCCCTTGGCTGACTAAGGCTAACGTTTTGCAGGGATTACGATTTGACCGGTCCGGTCTTTTCTTCGAGCCAATTAGTGAGATCGTCAACCGCTTCAATATGCACCGGTTTGCCCGTCCATGCCTTGATCGCGAAACAAATCAGCATAATCGTAGTGACAACTTTAAAGATCATCGCGCCAACATCGGCAAGATCGGTCACATTACCGACAATTCCCAGAATTGCCATGATGATCAAAATACCGAGATGAGCCGCAAGCCCTTGAGCCGCGTGAAAGCGCACTTTTGTCTCTTCCTTCGGAATAACGAGAAGTTGTACCAG
>JAYSON010000035.1:0-18370 GCA_043722725.1 Chloracidobacterium sp. | reverse complement strand
GTGACGCAGGGGCCGGGATTGATCGGATCTCTACTCGTCGGCGTGTGCTACGCAAAGGCGCTTGCGTTTGGTCTCGACGTGCCGTGCATCGGAGTTAATCATATTGAAGGCCACGTTTACTCGGTCGTGTTCGAAAATCCGCCGATCGAATATCCAGCATTAGCTCTAATCGTCTCTGGCGGACATACGAACTTGTTCTCGGTTCCCGGTGAAGGTCTATATAAAGTTGTTTCGCGAACGCGGGACGACGCGGCGGGCGAGGCGTTCGATAAAGTCGCTAAAATGCTCGGGCTTGGCTATCCGGGTGGGCCCGTTATCGAGCGGATTGCAAAAGAGGGCGATCCCGCGAAGATAAAGTTTTCATTAGCAAAAATATCCGACGGTCGTCCGGACTTCAGTTTTAGCGGGTTGAAGACGGCGGTTGTTCGGCACATTCGCGAAAATTCAATCAAGCCGATCTCGAACGGCGACACACCAAACCAAAATATCAAGGACCTTGCGGCGAGCTTTCAGGATACGGTTGTGCGATCGCTTGTCGGGACGATGCAGAAGGTAGCTAACGAACTTAGACCGAAGACTTTGATCGTCGCCGGAGGCGTTGCGTGCAATATGAAATTACGTGACGCGGCTCAAGCGGCGGCCGACAAGCTTGGAATTCCTGTCTATTTTCCGTCCAAAAATCTCTCGACCGACAATGCCGCAATGATCGCCGCCGCGGGTTACGCACGTCTTAAACGCGGTGAAACATCGGATCTCAGAATGACTGCAGATGTTACGCTGCGGCTGCAAAACTTCGAAAATGAGGACGCCGAGCTGAAAAAGAGCCGTGTTCGATACCGATTATAAAAGCCTTGCCTTTACACAACGCGAATCGTTACAATTTAAGAAATCCCTTTTGAGCCCATCCGGAAGGGGAAGTCATTCACGGAATCGCGTTATAGCATTAAGAACGATCGTTTCATCAGCTTCAAATTCAACGTCAGCGGACACGGGGTCGAAGTAACGTCTGAATATTTTTGTTATGAGATAGTGCTTTCGGACAACGCGATAATTCCCCCCCCCACAAACATGTAGGGCAGTAAATCTAATGAATTAAGGGTAGGTCTATGAAAAAGAAAATGTTCCTAATCGGCGTTCTCGGTATCATTACGATGACCGCGATCAGTAGCGTTGGGCAGGTGGCCGCGGTTCGGCTTCAAACTCGCGTATCGGGTTTATCCTCGCCTATTTTTGTCACAAATGCAGGCGACGGCACGAAACGCCTTTTTATCGTCGAACGGGCGGGAATCGTCAAGGTTGTTCAACCGGGTTCGAATGTGGCGACCGAATTTTTGAATATCACGCCAAAGACTTCGACAGATGGCGAACGCGGGCTCCTCGGTCTTGCCTTTCATCCAAGCTTCGAAACGAATCGCCGCTTTTTCGTCTATTACACTCGGGCCAGCGATGGTGCGATTCAGATTGCCGAGTATCAGGCGTCGGCAGGGAACCCTAACGTGGCCGATACCATAGAGAAGCCAATTATCACGATACTTCATCCCGGACAGTCGAATCACAATGGCGGAACTATCGCCTTCGGTGCCGATGGTTATCTTTATGCCGGAATCGGCGACGGCGGCAGCGGTAACGATCCGCCAAATAATGCCCAGAATATCAATCAGCTTCTCGGCAAGATGATCCGGCTTGATATAAATGTACCGGTCGGCCAGACGGCTCCCTACTTGATACCGTCGACAAATCCATTTGCCGGCGCTACGGCCGGTGCCGACGAGATCTACTCGGTTGGAATGCGAAACCCGTTTCGATGGTCGTTCGACCGGGGCGGGACGAATCAACTTTGGGTCGCCGATGTGGGCCAAGGCGCTTTGGAAGAGGTCGATATCATTACGAACGGCGGGAACTTCGGATGGCGCGTTTATGAAGGCACGCAATGTACCAACCTGAGTCCGACGCAATGCGCCGGTGGAACCAATCCCATAGTCCAAATACCACCGATCTTTCAATACGGCCATACGGGTGGACGCTGTTCAATAACGGGCGGATACGTCTATCGCGGAACTCAGGGAACGTTGCCGAACGGCTCTTACATTTATGGCGATTACTGCACGGGCGAAGTTTTGCTTTGGAGCGGCGGTCAGCAGCTTCCCTTGTTGGACATAACTGACTTTAACCTGACATCGTTTGGCGAAGATGAAGATGGCGAGCTTTATGTCGTCCAGCTCGGCGTAGGAATCGTACAGAAGGTAGTGCCGTCCAAGGCATCGGCTGATTTTGACGCTGATTTCCGAACGGATTTTTCGCTGTTTCGTCCAAGCACCGGCGTCTGGTACATTCTCAACGGCAATTCGAGCGCAATTCGTATACAGCAATTTGGAATTAACAATGACATCCCGACCGCCGAGGATTTCGACGGCGACAGGCGGACCGACCTTGCAGTATTCCGGCCAAGCGACGGAAATTGGTATTGCCTGAAAAGCGCTGAATCAACGTTCAACGTCGTAAATTTTGGTATGTCGGGCGATATTCCGGCGGCCGGAGACTATGACGGCGACGCAAGAGCTGATTTTGTGCTCTTCCGGCCGTCGAACGGAACCTGGTATATCCGGTCACCTAACTCGACTTTCACAACCGTCCAATGGGGCGTTGCCGGAGACGTTCCGGTGCCGGGTGATTACGACGGAGACGGGAAATACGATGTGGCCGTCTGGCGTAGCTCCAACGGAAACTGGTATTCGATAAACAGTTCGAACAGCAACTTTTTGATCAATCAGTACGGCGTCGCCAACGACCAGCCTGCAACCGGTGATTTTGACGGCGACGGGCGCAACGACCTTGCTGTTTTCAGACAATCGACCGGTGAATGGTTTATCAAACGGAGCAGCAATAACAGCTTCCAAATCTTATCGTGGGGCATCAGTGGCGATATTCCGGTGGTTGGTGATTACGACAACGACGGTCGCGATGATGTTGCCGTTTTTCGAGGTTCGAATGGGACGTGGTATGTGATTAGCAGCACAACGGGCATTATCCAAATACCGGGATGGGGTGTTGCGGGAGACATTCCGATTCCGAACAGGGACAATCCGTAACGATGAAATTCGACGAAGTTATTCTTGAATTTTTCGGGGGACGATAGCGGAGATTCGATTCGATCAAACGGCGCGGGCGATTGTCAGGACCCTGACGCTGCTCGCGCCGTTCTTTTTGAGAACCTTTGCGCAGTGCGACGCCGTCGAACCTGATGTGAGCACGTCATCGACCAAAATCACTTCCTGATCCTTGATCAAGTTTGGGCGGGTGACTGCAAAAGCATTTTTTACGGTTGTTTCGCGGGCTTTTTTGTCCATAGCGACCCGATGCATCGGTGTATGAATACTTCGGATCAGACTGTATTCGTCAAGCGGAATGTTGGATTCTTTCGCAAGGATTCGGGCGAGAACAGCAGCTTGGTTGAAGCCGCGTTCAAGAAGGCGTTTTGCGGATATCGGAACCGGCACGATAAGAGTTGCGTTTCCAAACGAGAAACGTTCAAAAGAGTCGAGCAAGTATTCCCGCGTCGTTTTGGCAACTTTCGGAACGTGTTTCAGGTTGATTACAGCGGCAGCAAGAGCATTCTCGTATATGCCGATAGCGCGAGCTGAATCGTAGAAATGGCCGTCGCAGCGCCGACAAAATGTTTCGATCGCGTGGTCACATTCTCTGAGAAAAGTCCCGCATTTGGCACAGAGAAGATCGCGGTCGGAGAAAATCTTCGTTTGCTGCCAGCAATCGCGACAAGCCACGCCGTCTGCTGAATTTTCAACGCTTTGCTCACAAATGCTGCATGATTGAGGGTAAATGAGCGAAACCAAAGCGTCCGGTATTAGCATGAGCGTAAACAGAGAAGGCAATCAGCATTTAGTTCGTGAAAAGCGTATAGGACAAAACCGGAATTGAACCACGATGTTGTGGTTCAATTCCGGTTTGAATAAACCTACTTTTTTCGTCCGCGCTCGGCGTGTAAGCCTTATTGGTCTTCGTCGAGCAAACCCTTTTCGACAAGCTCCTGGCAGCTTAGACAATATCTGGCCCAGGGTATTGCGGCCAGGCGTTTAGGATTTATCTCCTTCTCGCAATTTTGACAAATACCGTATTCATTGTCCTCAACCCGAAGCAATGCCTCGTCAACTAATGTAAGCTGCCGACTCTCGTTTTCCGAGACAGCGAGCATCACATTCTTAGAATAATTTCGGACGGCTAGATCGACCGGGTCCGGTGTTTCTGAATCGTCTACGGAAAGGTCGTTGCCTTTCAGTTTTTCAATAAGAAGCCCCCTTTCGTCAAGGAGTCTTTGTTTTACCTCTTTCAATTTGCTCATCTCTGGTATGGAAATCCGTTAATTATTGTATATGCGCGATAAAGTTGTTCTAACAATATGACCCTGGCCATCTCATGGGTAAAAGTCATAAACGATAAGGATAACATAAAATCCGATTTTTCTCTAATTTCCAACGACACACCGTCCGCACCGCCGATAATAAAAGTCACTTCTTTTAAGCCTCGCGTCTGCCATTTTTCCAACTCCCGAGCTGTTTCGGGTGAAGATATTGACTGGCCGGTTACATCCAGTAAACAGACGAAACTCTTCTGATTCAATAAGTCCAGAATTCGTTTGCCTTCATTTTCTTTTGTCTCATGCGGAGCTGAATCACGTATTTCGACAATTTCACATTTCACAAAGTGAGAAAGACGCCCAAGATAATCCTCCTGCAGCGCCTTCCAGTTTTTGTCCTTTGTTTTTCCGATCCAGATAAACCTGAATTTCATTGATTTTTGTAGGACTATACGTCCGAAGGTACTTCGACCCTTCCTGCGTCGAGCCAAAGACGCTCGAGGTCATAAAATTCACGGGCCTCCTTATCAAAGACGTGTACGATAAAGTCACCGTAGTCGAGAAGAACCCATTCGCCGCTTCCGTAACCTTCGATTCGGATCGCACGCGAACCTAATTGGTTTTTTAACTGCTCGTTGATCTCGTCTGAGATCGCTTGCACCTGTCTTTGATTACTGCCGCTGGCAATGATGAAAAACTCCGTAAACGTGGCTATTTGACGCAAGTCGAGCACCCTGATATCGAAAGCCTTCTTATCTCCGGCACAACGCACGGCAAGCTGCACCTCGGCATCGATCTCATTGAACGGCGTTATTGGCTGAGAAATGTCTATTTTTACTGTTTCGCGTTGAAGCGATTTTTCCTGTGTTTCTTCCATTACCTATAAATCTGATATTTTTCGATGTATTTTGCAACTTGATACGACAGTTCTTCCTGCCATTTCGGCCTGCCCGCACGTATGTTTTGCCGGATCTCGGTTGCCGATATTTGCATGTTGACCGCGTCGGTTATATATATCTGCTGTTTCGTTTCCAGTAACGAATACGGTGAATCTTTTCCCCGAAGATCGACTATTCGGTTCCGCACCTCGTCAGTGACGAGAGAAAAATCTATCGCGTAACCCGGGCGTGTAACGACAATGTGATTTGTCATTAGCAAGACCTTCTCCCATTCGCGCCACGTAAGAATGTCCTGCCAGGAATCAGCCCCCATAACGAAAAATATCTCGTCATCTTGGAAGTCCGCTTTCAGTCGGGCCAGAGTTTCTACTGTAAATGGTTTTTCCGGCAGCTTAAGTTCGATCGCGGAAACCATAATATTCGGGAATCCTTCCGTAGCCAAACAAAGCATCGCAAAGCGATGAAACGCCGACGTAGGCTTGCGATCAAGCTTATGCGGTGCATGAAACGCCGGAATAAAGACGAACTCATCCAGGCAGAAATGTTCTATCAATTCCCGGGCAATTGTTAGGTGGCCTATGTGAACCGGATCGAATGACCCGCCGTAAAATGCAATTCTATTCATTGTCGCTGCACACGGTTGGTCTCACATAGAAAGCGTTTCCGCCCGAGCTTTTTCGGCGTCTTCGATTTTCAAGCTGTCCAATTTCTTAGCTACCAAGGATACTAGTTCCTTCAATCCCTTGTTCGCCACCGATGAGATAGCAATAAACTCCTTACCATCTCGTTCAGCGATCTCCCGCAAACTTTCCAGCCTTTCCGGATCGTCGAGTGCATCGATCTTTGTTGCAAGAACGATCTGCGGGCGATCGGCCAGGTCTTTATTATAATTGGCGAGTTCGCGATTGATTATCCTGTAATCTTCGACCGGGTCGCGTCCCTCGAGCGATGAAACATCAACGAGGTGAAGCATCAGCTTGGTGCGTTCGACATGCCGCAGAAATCTGTCGCCGAGGCCCGCCCCGTCCGACGCCCCTTCAATTAGACCGGGTATGTCAGCCACGACGAACGTGCGGAAATCACCAAGATCGACAACGCCGAGGTTTGGCTCAAGCGTTGTGAACGGATAATCGGCAATTTTCGGTTTTGCTGCAGAAATGACGGAGATGAGCGTAGATTTCCCGGCGTTCGGAAAACCGACCAGACCCACGTCGGCAATAAGTTTGAGTTCGAGTTGCAGTTCCTTTTCTTCTCCCGGACGTCCGGTGTAATGAAACTTCGGAGCCCTTCGGGTAGGCGTCGCAAAATGAGCATTGCCCCAGCCGCCTTTTCCGCCTTTCGCAAGCAGAAATCGCTGACCGGCCTCCGTAAAATCGACCAGGAGTTCGTCTGTTTCCGAATTAAAAACCTGCGTGCCGACCGGAACTTTTATCGTGGCGTCGAAGCCGTCTCTGCCAAACCGATTTGAACCTTCGCCGTGCCGGCCGCGGTCGGCCTTGTGCTCTGGATTGAAACGCAAATGAAGAAGCGTGTTCAGCCCTTCGTCGGATTGCATCCACACGCTGCCGCCGACACCTCCATCACCGCCGCTAGGACCGCCGCGAGGAACAAATTTCTCACGCCGGAAGGCAGTTACGCCGTTTCCGCCGTCACCGGCTTTGACCTTTATTTTTACGCGATCAATAAACATGTGTCTTTATTCTAGAGGTTTAACAGAGGTGGGTAAAACCGATAAAGCATTGAGAGACACGAAAGACGCGGATAACAAACAAAAACGCCACCTTAATTGCTTAAGACGGCGTTTTTGTTTCCTTTTCCAAACACCGAAGTGTTTTTAAAGGGTTTGGCGATTCTCGCATGTACACGTTCGAATCACCGATTTTGTATTCCGAAAAATCTCTGCGGAGAGCATTTTCCGGTCAGTACCCATCCTGTTTACACATTCCGTTACGCCATTACGCGTGGTACCGCTAGGTTTTTTTGTGGTGGCTTTTCCTCCACCGCCGGTTACGTGCCCGGCAACGAGGCCCAACATCTTGCGAAGTGAGCGGCGTAGCACCCGATAGGATGATCATTTCCCGTGGGTGTTATCCGTTTTTATCCGGATAACTTGATCTGCCTTGCGGCTGATCTCAGCAAGCCTTTCGGCTTCGACTCCAAACGTCTCGGACAGCGGCTTTCCGCTCCTTCTGCCCTCGAACGGTGCGTCACCGCCTCCGTTCCACCTCTTGGTGTCGGTCAAAATGCCCTTAAGCAATCTCGACTGTGAAGACATCTTACACCCGGAATTTTTAATGTCAAGTAGAAAATGCTTTAAGTATTATCCTTATTTTGCAGTATTTAGCGGTGTTAGCTGTGGAAATTCTTGTGGAAAAACTGTGGATAAAAATGTGGAAAACCTTGTAACTTTCAACCTCCCCAAGTTTATGGAAAAGGACAAAATCTCTTCCACAATTTTTCGCCTGTGGAAAAAAAGACTGAATAGGGCGAAAAATATTTTTTATCGACCGAAAGAAAAGAAATTGACACGCTGACCAAAAACTGAGCGGTGCGTGTAAGGCCTAAAATCAATACAAAAACGCCCGCGAAACGACAATCTTCTTTGTAATTTCGCGGACGCCCGATGACATTAAAGCTGTTCTAGCGTTACGCGGCGACTGGTTGGGCTACGACTTTTGGAGCCAATTGAGGGGATCCTTCGAGATATACACTGATGAACTTGCCTTTACGGCCCTTATCCTCGAATTTGACGAAGCCTTCTATAAGCGAGAAGAGCGTGTCGTCCTTGCCGCGTCCAACGTTATTACCGGGTTTCCACTTGGTACCGCGTTGACGAGCCAAAATGTTGCCGCCGAGAACTTTCTCGCCACCGAATTTCTTGAGTCCGAGCCGCTGTGCATTCGAATCGCGGCCGTTTCTGGATGAACCTACACCTTTTTTATGTGCCATATGTTTAGTGAATAGTGAATAGTGAATAGTGAATAGTTGCGAGGCGAGATATTTTCTCTCTTTTAACTAGTTAGTTTTTCACTATCAACTATCTATATCTTTTCTACCTTGATTTCCGTGTAACCTTGACGGTGGCCTTGCTTGCGTTTGTATTGCTTACGGCGTTTCTTTTTGAAAACGATTACCTTGTCAGCTTTGCCGTGGCCGACAATGCTTGCTGACAGCGTCGCTCCGCCGCCGATCTTTGCGTTTTTGCCTTCACCGACGACCAATGCTTCAATATCGACCTTACTGCCGGCTTTCCCTTCAATTGTAGGAACGCGCAACACCTGGCCTTCAGCTATCGGATATTGTTTGCCGCCTGTTCTGATAATTGCGTAACTCATTTATTATTTTCTCCCGCACGGCACACCGAGATAACGCTCGTCAGCCGAAAAACCTAAATTATATTGAAATCAATGGAAAAGGTCAATTAAACGTTCGTGGTTTTTAAGAAAATGTCGGCAGGTTCGAGATTTAGATCCCAGCCGGGTCCTTAACGACCGCAATAAAAGGCAGGTTTCGATATCGTCCGGCGGCGTCAAGCCCGTAGCCCACGACAAACTTGTTTGGAACTACAAACCCAGTGTAATCAATCTTTAGCTCCTTCTTTATTCGCGGCTCCGGCTTATCCAGAAAGCTCGCGAGCTTGATTGAAGCCGCACCGCGAGTACCAAGTATTTCAAGCAATCGCGAAAGCGTCAGGCCGGTGTCAACAATATCCTCAACAACGATCACATGTTTGCCGCGGATCGGGTTACTGAGATCTTTCAGAATCTCTACATCGCCGGTTGATTTCGTGCCGTCCTTATAACTCGAAAATGCCATAAAGTCGATGGTGAGATTGAGGTCGATCGTCCGCATCAAATCGGCCATGAATATGCACGAGCCTTTCAAAACACCAACCAACACAAGTTCCTTACCGGCGTATTCCCGCGTGATCTGAGTACCTAATTCCTGTATTCGATCTCCTATTTGCACGTCGCTATACAACACTTCGAGGTTCGAGTTCGTGAATTCGGTCATCGGGATCTGTTGGGGTTCAGCGTACATATGATTGAGGCTTGATCGAACAGGCTTTTAGAAATACTATTCAAACAACCGGCAAAATACAAGTTGTCAAAATGATAACGGGGCCGGTCAGGAAAATATGTCATCCGCTAATCAAGAAACACGAGATCGTGTTCGGGAACTTGTTCGCGAAGTCCTGAAGAATGTGCCGACGGAACTGGAAAATCAAATACCGGACCTTCCAAAGCACGTCGTAGTAAATTCGCTTCAGGACAAGCTGAACAGGGAATTCGACCGCGACGAATCTTCAAAATCCCTGATAACGGAAGACGATTTGCGGGGATTGGAGCCCGGATCGAGAGTTCGTATCGCTCAAAGTGCAAAGCTGACGCCGCTCGCACAGGACATAGTTAACGAAAATCATATCGAACTTATTAGAAAGCCGTCGCGCGATGAATTTATTAAGGTAAAGACAGTCGCCGTCGGGGCCGATCATGGCGGATTTCCGGTCAAAGTGGCGTTAAAGCAATATTTAGAAGGTTTGGGGCTGAATGTTAGAGATTTCGGGACAAATTCGACAGATCCGGTCGATTATCCTGACTACGCGCACGCTGTTGCGCGGGCGGTGGGCGACAATCAAACCGATATCGGAATTATTGTGGACGGGGCCGGTATCGGGAGCGCGATGGCAGCGAATAAGGTCCCGAACGTTAGGGCTGCCGCGTGCTATTCCGTCGCATTAGCTAAGAATTCGCGCGAACATAACGGTGCAAATGTCCTGACGCTCGGAAGCGGGCAGAACTCACTCGAAGAAATAAAGGACATCGTGCAGGCGTTTTTGACGACCGAGATCAGCGAAGAGCGTCACAAGAAACGTGTTGGCAAGATCGATAACATCGAACGGCAGTACAAAAAGTGATAAAATTGTCGCAATAACGATATGTATCAGAATGGGAACTACGAACAACTGATCGAACAAATCACCGATCTGGTGTTGGCGAAGCTCGGCGGCGAAGATCAGATTGCCACGTTTTGCGTTGCGGATGTACAGCGAATTGTTGACGCCGGTGCCGAACGCATCGGCATTGTATTAGGTGAGACGGCGACGGCACACGATTGGGCAAGCCTTATAGATCACACTCTTTTAAAGCCCGAGGCAAGCGAAAGCGATATCAAAAAGCTTTGCGAAGAAGCAGTTCAATTCGGATTTGCATCGGTTTGTGTCAATCCGGGCTGGGTGAAGAAAGCGGCTGAATTCCTGAAGGGAAGCGGTGTGCCGGTTTGTACCGTGATTGGATTCCCGCTCGGTGCAACTCTCTCGGACGTAAAGGCTTACGAAGCGAGGCGGTCTATATTTAACGGTGCTCGCGAAGTCGATATGGTCATCAACATCGGTGCGCTGAAATCCGGCGACGTGTGTGCGGTTGAAGACGATATTCGGTCTGTAGTGGAGGCGGCTCACGAAAACGGAGTTCTCTGCAAGGTGATAATCGAAACCGCTCTTTTGACCGACGAGGAGAAGGTTCGTGCGTGCCTCGCCTCGAAAAACGCGGGAGCGGATTTTGTAAAAACATCCACAGGCTTTTCAAAAGGCGGAGCAACGGTCGAGGACATTGCATTGATGCGTCGCACGGTCGGAAGTTCTTTGGGCGTAAAAGCTTCGGGCGGCGTGAAGGGAATTGACGACGCCCGCGCTATGTTTGCGGCGGGAGCGACGAGGATCGGGGCGAGCGTCGGCGTCAAGATCGCACAGGAAGCGAGCGGCATCAAATCGACCACCGTCGCGGGCACCTATTAATTAAAAAGACCCGCATGTGCAGGTGCTTTCTTGGATTACCATTCGGTAAGCAATTAAATTGGAAAGAATTACTTCGATGGCTTCAGGGTGAAGTTGTATGTTATCGATCCGATAGCCTTGATTGCCTGCGAACCGAACATAGCAGGCTTGAATTTCGATCTTCGAGCCGCGTCTTCAGCGGAACCGCGAAGCAATTGATGTCCGGATACTGCCTTTGCGGAAACCACGTTGCCTTTATCGTCCAGTTCGATTTCGACCGTAACTCTTCCTTCGACGTTTGTTTTCTGAGCCATCGCTGAATAAACAGGCGTCACCATTTTTGTTGCATTTGCAGCCGACAGATTACCAAGATTCATCGATTCGGGAGCTTTTGCAGTTTCGATAACGGGGATGGCAGCCGGCGCCGGAACTTGGGCAGCAGCTTTTGCCTGTTGATCGTCCGACAGTTTCTTCAGTCCAACTCTAGCTAGGTCATTGCCGGCATCGAGATCGACTGCTTTCTGATAATCGGCGATAGCTTTTTCGGTGTTGCCCATGCGTTCGTTTAAAACCCCGCGGCTGTAATACGGCCTTGAACCTTTAGGATCGAGCTCGATAGATTTGTCGTAGTCGGCCCCTGCTTTGTCGAATGCCTTGAGGTTGTAATGAGTCTTGCCTCGATTTAGGAACACAACCGAATCGTCCGGTTTGAGTTCAACGGCCTTGTCGTAGTCAGTCAACGCGAGCGAATACTCCCCTTTACCTAGATTTGCATCCGCCCTGGTCTGATAGAACGAAAAGTCGGGAGGCTTAGGGATCGGAGTTGCCACGGTAGCGGGCGTCGGTGCCGGGACCGCTGCAACCGAAGATTTTGCGCGAATTGCGTCCAAAAGGTTCTTTGCGGCGCCGGTCGAGACCAATTCTTTCTCGATTTCGGCTGAAAGCGTAAAGGTGACGCCACGCTGTTTTATGGCTTCCGTTAAAATCGTATTGCGATCAGCGAGGCTTACCTTCTTTGACCGAAGCCCGATCAGGAGATCGGCAAGGGTTAACTGCGGCTGTTGTGCGCTTAAGGAAAACGAGAAAGACAACATCAACGCTGTCAGGAAAAAGTACGTGGCGAATCGGAGGCGGGCGATTCTGGTTCGGGGGATAAGTTGAAGATTCATGGCATTTGTCCTTAGTACTGGTGGGTAAAGATTCGTTTAGTTGTCGTTGATCAGATCGTCGACCGTGACCGCTTTCTTTTGAGCGGGAGTCTTCACCGCCGTCGCAGCGGGTTTTTTAGGTTTTGGCGTTGCCGCCGGCATTGCTTGTACAGTCGATGGATCCGATGCGGCCGGCTCTGTTGAGGCCGGGTCGGGTTGGGCGGATTCGGGCTGACCTGTTGCCGGTGCATCGGTCGGCTGGAACGCGGATTTGACCGCAGGTTCGATTGGGGCGGTCTGGGTGCTAGAAGTACTTTCGGTAGAAGTAATCTTTGTGGGCTCAGGTGTTGCGGAAGACGTCAACATCCACGCTCCGATAGCAATTACTAAGAGTACGGCCGCTCCGATGGCGATCGCGGGCATTCCCAGTGGGAATCCGCCGCGTTCGACTGATACGACGTAGACTTCATCGCGAACCTCTCGTGGTTTCGATTCGACTTGTGCCATCGAGGCCGCGACGGAAAGCTCTTCGGTCACGGGTTCGGTCGACTCTTTCTCCTCTGCCGAATCATACTCGGCAGCGGCAATGACCTCAGTCGGAGATTCCTCAATCTCTTCTTCGACCGTAACATTTTCAGAAAAGGAAACTTCTTCAGTGGTTGATGCGCTCTGCTCTTCTTCAATCGAATCGTTTCCTGCAAAGGCAACTTCTTCGGTTGTAGATACAACAACTTCCTCTTCGACGAAATGCGTTTCCGCAGGGACAATTTGTTCGGTTGCCGGAACGCTTGTCTCCGGTTCGAGTGAATTGGTTTCTGGCACAGTAATTTGCTCGGAGCTTATTTCATGCTCTCGAGGAGACGCAAATTTCACTTCAGCGTCGTCATCTACGCTGGTAAAAGAAAGCTGGTCGGCCGACACCTTCGCTTTCGGGGCTTCAGAAACATGTAAAGACGGGCCCAGGACGCCAAGAAGATCATCGTCGATGTTGGCGATAACAACCGCCGGTTCGGGTCTTGACTGACGGGCTGCCTCACTTTCAAGCAGCCTTTTTTCTGCGTCGGCCGCCCGCAGTTCAGCCAAAAGTCGCTGGGCTTCGGCCTCCTGGAGCTGCTGTCTCATCCGTTCCGTTTCGCTGGGCTGTTCGGTAACGGAATTCAACTTCTTCTCCTCGGCAAGCTTAATCTCGTTCGCAGCCTCGTCCTGTTCGAGAAGCTCTTCGGCCTCGCGTTCTTTTACACGAACAAGAGCAGTGCGTAATACCTGACGCATAATGGCGGCCGAATCGAATCGGTACTCGCGTTTTATCGCCATTGCCTTCATCAGTACATCTGAGATTTCTGGCGGGATCGTAGGATCTATATTGCTTGGAACACGAAGTGGGTCCGCCCTTCCTTCGAGAATTTCGATCGAGCGCTCGAGTGCATCGACCGGGACACGCGCCGTCACGAGGTGGTAAAGTGTTGCCCCAAGCGAATATATGTCGCTTCGAGCATCGAGATCTTCCTTCAGGATTCGTTCGGACTGCTCGTCGTATTTACTGGTCACCACCTTTTGAGACGCAGCATCAAGGCCGTTCCAGATTTGTTCGAGCGGCGAGTAGGCAATACTTGATCCTTCAGAGACGTTTTCGGCGATCGCAGTGTTTACCTGGGTATCGCTGCCGACAAGTCCGAACGACATCAGTTTAATCTTGCCGTCAGAACTGAGTTTTATATTCGCTGGGCGGAGATTCCGGTGAATAATCGGAGTCTGATATGTGTGGAGATAGTACAGTGCATCGAGGAGTTGGTCTGCCCAATTTGTCACATCCGACAATGGAAAACAGCTCTTTTGTCTGTCCAAAAGTGCTTGCAGGTCATCGCCGTCAACAGATTCCATAACAAGATATTGCCGGCCGATCTCGGAAAAGTAGTCGCGGACATGCAGCAGCGAGTCATGTCTGATCTCCGTTAGTACCTTTGCCTGGTCGGCGAAGGCGATGTTCAGATTCTCGCGCTGGGACATGGTGGCGACTTTGTTCAGTTTTACAGGAATTTCTTTAACAACAACGTTCGTTTCGCTGACGGTATCGTAAGCGTCATAAACAGACCCCGTTCCTTCGTGAGGAAATTCGTTGTTGATGCGATAGCGTCCTTCTTGTAAAAGTGCGTTTGTAGCGGGCATATTTTTAGGTGTGTAGGAGTAGGCGAGTTGACTGCCAACTACATCATAACGATTTCGTGCAAAAAATGAAAGTACTTTGTTGGTAAAAGCACAACAAATTTTTTCTACCTGATTGAACTTGTCGCGATGGCTGGAAAAACCTAACAATTGGCAGTAACGCCTGAAAACGATGGTTCGAGATAGATGGTCGCCGGAAAGAAAGACGTCGATATAATGACTAAGGCGCGTTAGCGGCAGCGAAAACGACAACGATCGAACGAACAATCGCCGGTGACCGATCGAATTTGTAAAGCAAACGTCACCCATTATGTTCAACGAACTAATCTCGATATCGGGAATACTAACGTCCGGCGACGGTATAAATAATTTTAAGGCAATTGTTTTTTTCGAAAAGTTTTTAATCGAATGTTTGGTTTTGGAAAGCGCTTAGAAAAAGAAAACTGGGATGATTTCGAAAGCGAAGCGTTGCCGCATATGCAGGATCTCGTGCGTGTGGCCCGCTGGCTTGTCCGCGGCTCTGATGAGGCGGAAGATCTTGTCCAGGAGACGCTTTCGGAAGCCCTACGTTCATTCCACCGGTACGAACTCGGAACAAACTGCCGTGCATGGATGACGCAGATAATGTATCACCTGAACGGGAAACGCCTTCGTAAACTCGGTCGAATGCGATTGGTCGAGGACACCGACGAGATGATCGCCGAAACTGTCGCGTTCGAGCCTTCTATTCCGCAAAACGTTAGCGACGAAGACGTATTGGCGGCTTTGGAAAAGATCCCGGATTCGTTTCGCCAGATCGTCATATTGGCTGACGTCGAGGAATTTGCCTACCGTGAGATCGCTGACATGCTGCAGATACCGGCCGGAACCGTGATGTCCCGGCTTCATCGCGGACGCAAACTCCTGCGTGTCGAACTCGCCGCTTACGCACAAAATTACGGCCTGAAAAATCTGAGGGCCCAGGGAAGTTAGTGAATTATGAGCTGTAAAGATTTCAAAAATATCGCCGATTCTTATTTGAGCAATGAACTGCTCGTCGAGACGAACCATGAGGTTCTGCAGCATCTTGAGGCTTGTCCGAATTGCCGGGGTGAACTCGCCGGCCGACGCGAACTCCGCGAGCGATTACGTGCGGCGGTAAAGAACGCGCGCCAAAGCCAAATGAATCCGGGATTTGCTGCACGAGTGAAGACCGATCTTCACGAGCAGGCTTTTGGAAAGCAGAGAGCGTGGAATTTCGCGGGTTCAAAAGCCGTTTTCGCATCTATGATTCTGATCGCTGCCGTGATCGGGATAGTGATGACGCGACAAAACACGCCGGTGAAGGCCAAGCTCGAGCAGCCGACTACGCCTTCGAGTACGAATATCTTGTCGGAAACGCTTTGGTACGAACGAGCTTCGTTTGTCGCGGTTAAGAATGACGCGGTCGACGATCACAAACACTGTGCGCTTTCGCACGACCTCAGCGAAAAACCGATACCTTTAAAAGGCGCGGATAAGCGTTTTGGCCACTCCGCAGATGGTTTGGACTCGGCTGTTTTCGATCCTTTGCGGGAGGCCTTTGGCGACGACACTAGATTCCTGACGGCGCATTTTTGCATCATCAACGGCCGACGCTTCTCGCATGTGATCATGGCGTATAAGAAGAAGGTAGTCTCGGTTCTGATGACTCTGAGGGACGACGGAGATGCCGTGGCGGGTCGAGATGCGGTTTCGTGCCAGGCTTCGAACGATCTGCGTGTGGCTTGTTTTGAAAGCGGAAAATACAGTGTTTTCGTCGTCTCCGACCTTGCGGAAAGCGATAATCTGCTTATCGCAAAAACTATTTCGGCGTCAGTCAGAAAGCAGGTTACGGGCGACGATAAAAAGGCCTGATTCAAGCAATTGGGAGTGCAAAGTCAGATCGCCCTGAGACGTAAGCGTGTATTGCGGCCGAATGTATGGCCTTCACCATACCCGTACTATTTCTTGCGTGGTTCAACGGGCTTATCAAAATTTCGTCTATAATCTTCGCCGGTGATATTTACCGTCTTGCACATCTCGTAAACTCGCGAACGCAAACGGGCACCGATCCTATCCTCAAGCGTCTCTTCGCGTTCGCTTCGCCTTTCGTCCGTGTAATTTGTGGTGAAGATCGTCAGTTTCCTCTCGTTATAACGGGTGTTGATTATATGCGCCATCGTGTCACGAACCCAATCCGTAGGTTTTGAAGCTCCGACTTCGTCCAGCACAAGAATTTCCGAACTGAGAACGGGGGAGAGGACACCAAGCTCCGAGGTTTTTGTTTGCACATTGTACGAGTCCTGGATCTCTTTTAGCAGTGACCCGAATTCGTAAAAAAGACAGGTAAATCCGCGTTCAGTGAGTCCTTTCAATATCGAAACGGCAAGATGTGTTTTGCCGACGCCGACGGTTCCCATCAATAATAATCCACGTTCGACCGCCGGATACTCCATTGTTAAGCGGGATGCGTAGCCGAAGGCCCGCTCCTGTGACGGGTTCGAAGGCTTGTAATTATGAAAATGGCAGGTGGAATAGCGCTTGGGAAGACGAGCCTTTTCCAAAAGACCGGAGTGAGCTTCGCGTCTGCGACATTCACAAGTACGGGCACCTTTGCCCGGTACTACTTCGAGACCTGAGCCAAAGCACAACGGACAGAACGGCGTTTCAGTATCGTGGCCGTTAGAATCATCGATTTCATAATCGGTTCTAACGTCGGGCACAGCGGCCAATTTGTGTTTCTTAATAGTTTCCTTGGGCATAGGTTTTCGCTTTCGCGGGATTCGGGGGCAACAAAAAACGTATAGGCAAATGATCCGGTCGATCGGATTATATCACCAGCAAATTTGATTTCCAATAACGTCACGTGACTGCCATATGCTATATTCAGATTTCGTGATTTTAGCATTTAGGACGTATGAGCATTTTACGCAGTTTGATGATGAAGCTCGGCTTAAGCGATCTCTCGGCCGAACGAACCCCGATCTCGGTTTTTCTTCTTGATGACGATTATCGCCGCCACGCATGGTTCGAAAAACGCTTCACGGGCGACGATCTGGATATCGCGGAAACCGTTGAAGAGGCAAAGGTTTTACTTAAAGAATCCAGCTATGATGCGATCTTTCTCGACCATGATTTGCTCCCGCATCATTATGAGTCCAACGACCACGACGATTTTGATAAAACCGGCTACGCCATCGCTCTCTGGCTAAATGAAAACCGCGAACTACAACGGGCCGCGACCATAATCGTACACACTCGAAACGCCGACGCCGCCATTCCGATGGTGCAAAAACTGCGCGAAGCAGGCCGCAACGTCGAATACTGCGCCTTTCCGATGCTGGATCTAAAGATCAAGAATTATTGGAAACGGTGATTCAGGGCAAAAGTAAAAGGGAAAACGCAAAAGTTGAGCGGTCAGACTTTCGCCTCTATTTATGAGTCAACGCTGGGGTTAGTTGCCCTTGGCGTTTTTCTTTATTTCATCCAGTTCTTTTTTCGATTTGTCGATGAGCTGTTTGAGTTCTGCTTTAATGTCTTCGTCTTTCATTATGTCGGCCGATTTTGTCAGGGCCATAATGTAGGCTGTTTTTAACGCTTGTTCTTTTGGGACCTTGATATCCGGCTCGACGCCGACACCTTCCCAGTTCGTTTTTGTAACCGGATTGACCGCCCGACCTACTGGGATAAAAAGCTCTGAAATGTTCGTTGAGTCGAACCGGCCCACCAGGATTTGCCCCGCCGCCCGTCGTCTCGCCGACAATTGTTGCTCGTTTCAACACCTTCAAATCATTGGCAAATTCCTCGCCGCCGGAAAATGTGTAATTACTAGTCAAGACATAAATGTCTTTGTCACCGATCTTCTTGGCGGCAAGTTGTGGCTTTGTCCAGAATTCGACGGTTCGATTGCCCTCGCGGAAATACATATCCTTACAACCGTGCGGCTAGCGGCGTCGATGTTCATATCGGGCAAATTTTGCGGCTGCTGACCGGCGACACCGATTGGCAAAAG
>JAYSON010000034.1:0-2624 GCA_043722725.1 Chloracidobacterium sp. | reverse complement strand
CGAGACATACGATTTCGATATTCCGACCGAGCCGGACGGCGATGTCTGGTCGCGGTACAAGGTCCGAATGCGCGAGCTGAACGAATCGCACAAGATCGTCCGCCAAGCATTGGAGCGTCTGAAACCAGGGCCGATCAAGGCCGACGCGCCAAAGGTCGTGTTGCCCGACCGCGATGATATGCGCAAGCACATGGATTCGCTGATCCACCATTTCCTTATCGTCGCCGAAGGCTTTAATGTGCCGGAAGGCGAGGTCTACCACGCGATCGAGGCCTCAAAGGGCGAACTCGGCGTCTATATGAAATCAAACGGCGGCCCGAAACCCGACCGCGTCCACTTCCGCGGCCCGAGCTTTGTAAACCTCTCGGCCCTGCCTGTAATGAGCGAGGGTGAGATGGTCGCGGATGTGGTAGCGATTATTGGATCGTTGGATATTGTTTTGGGGGAGATCGATAGGTAAAGGGCCCAGTTCGAGCAAAGAATAGCAGCGTAGAATATGGCGGCAGCAGCTCCAACAAGTCATACAGACAAAGTTCTCGTCTCGGACGAGATAGCTGAGTTTTCGCCGGAGATCATTGCCGAGATAAAGTCTCACGTCGCGAAGTATCCAGCGAACCGGACACGTTCGGCTTTGATACCGCTTTTGATGCTTGTCCAGCGTGAACGAGGGTGGATCGATAATCCGGGCGTTAATTTTCTGGCGAAATTTCTCAATCTTGAAGTCACCGACGTCTGGGAAACGGCAACGTTCTATTCGATGTTCAACATGCATCAGGTTGGCCGCCATCATCTTCAGATATGCAAAACGCTGTCGTGCAAAATCATGGGCGAACCGGGGATCACCGATCATATCTGCTCGAAACTCGGTATCCATCCCGGTGAAACGACTGCTGACGGTAAGTTTACAATTTCGATGGTCGAATGTTTAGGCAGTTGCGGCACGGCGCCGATGATGCAGATCGGGTTTGATTATCATGAAGACCTGACGACGGAGAAGGTAGATAAGATTTTGTCGGACTGTAAGTAGAAATTAGGAGATGCGGACACTTTCGAAGTTTTTTGTGTTTCTGCTAACGACCTCGTTATTCGGTTGCGGGTATCTTTCCGCATACCACCTTGTTTCCGTGACTGATTCGATGACTCCGACGATCGAGATCGGCGATCATATGGGACTTGTCGGTGTAAAGAATAACGATATAGATCCAATCGCGCGTTTTGATATTGTCGGTTACCATCGAAAGCCTGAACCGAAAAGGGGGATTGATGAAAAGACAGTTTTTGTTCACCGGATTGTTGGGTTATCGGGCGAAACTATAGAGCTTCGGAAAGGAATAGTTTTTGTGAATGGAACTGAGCTTGATCAGAAGTCGTTTGCACATGTTGAAGCGTCCGAAAACCGAAAACCGATTTTAGTGCCGCCGGATGAATATTTCGTTCTTGGCGACAATCGGCCGAACAGCGAAGACAGCCGTTATATTGGGACGATAAAAAGGTCGGAGATGGAGGGAAAAGTTACAAACATTATCCGCAAAGCGGATTACGAAAACGGTAAGCGTTGGTAAGTTTGGAAAAATATAATAGATATGAATAACCGTGAGTTAATAAAGGACTTGTACGAAGCCTTCGCAAAAGGTGACGTTCCCAGCGTTCTCGGCGCATTCGACGAAAATATTTCGTGGACCGAGGCCGAGGGTTTTATGTATGGCGGTACATATATCGGACCGAACGCGGTTCTCGAAAACGTCTTTATGAAGCTCGGGACCGAGTGGGAAGGGTTTTCTGCTGTGCCGGAGCAGATCGTCGATGGTGGCGATAACGTCATCGGCCTTGGAAATTACAGCGGCAAGTTCCTCAAAACTGGGAAAAGCGTAACCGTTCCATTTGCACACGCTTGGACGCTGCAAAATGGGAAGGTCGTAAAATTTGTTCAATACACGGATACGCTCGTGATCGTGAGGGATTTGGGACTATAAATACACTGCGGACAGTAGTGTCCGCATTCCTGTTTTATGGAAATTAAAGCAATTGGCTGTGAGCCGCTTCAGCTAAAGCGAATGCGCGTGCAAGGCGGGCACACGTTAAAGGTGTATCGCGAAACCGGCGGATACAAGTCGCTCGAAAAAGCGCTTAAAATGGCTCCGGCGGACATTATCGAAGAGGTAAAAAAATCCGCATTGAGAGGCCGCGGCGGTGCGGGATTTCCTACGGGCATGAAATGGTCATTTGTGCCGAAGGATTCGCCGAAGGACAAATATATCGTTTGCAATGCAGACGAATCCGAGCCGGGCAGCTTTAAAGACCGCTATTTGATGGAGCGCGACCCGCATTCGATGATCGAGGGAATGATCATCGCCGCGTATACGCTCGGGTCGCAAACCGGCTACATTTACACTCGTGGCGAATATAAATATCTCATCGATATCATGGATGTTGCCCTCGCGGAGTGTCGCGAGGCCGGCATCCTGGGCAATAACATCTTTGGCTCGGATTTTTCCTGCGACATTCATACGCATACAGGAGCGGGCGCGTATATCTGCGGAGAAGAAACCGCGTTGCTTTCTTCGCTTGAAGGCTTTCGCGGCCATCCGCGAATGAAGCCGCCGTTCCCTGCCGTTGAGGGACTT
>JAYSON010000033.1:0-2294 GCA_043722725.1 Chloracidobacterium sp. | reverse complement strand
GGCGGTTTTATCAAGGACGCCGGCGGCAAATCGGGTTCGATGGCCGATATTAAGTTCGGTGATAAGACTCTCTTGAATGTCCAGATCAACGGCACTACGCCAAACATCGAAGAGATTGAAAAGATCGAAGCGCGAGAAGGGCGTTACTTTATCAACGCCGAAGAGGATACAAGAAAGTTTGTCTGCTTCATTGGTTCCGAAACTGCCGAAAAACTATTTCCGACAAGCAATCCGCTGGGCCAAATTATCAAAATCGACGGACGCTCGTTTCACGTGATCGGCGTAGGAAAAGAGCTTGGCTCGGCGTTCGGTCGAACGCGGGACATGTACGTTTCCATACCGCTTTCCACGTTCCTGTCGATTTACGGAACGCGACGCTCGATCTCTATTTCCGTCACTTCCGCAAGTCCGCAAACCTACGAAGACGCGATTGACGAAGCACGAACATTGATGCGGGTCCGCCGTAAGCTCGAACCGTCTGAAAAAGATAGCTTTGGAATAGTAACGCCGAGCGCGATAAACGAACTGCGCGACAAAATCTTCGGCACGATACAGATCGCGGCGATCGGTGTCACCTCGATATCGCTGGTCGTCGGCGGCATTGTGATAATGAACATAATGCTGGTCAGCGTCACCGAGAGGACAAAAGAGATCGGCATTCGCAAAAGCATAGGAGCACGACAAGGCGACGTTCTGAAACAGTTTCTTGCGGAATCGACGTCGCTGTCATTATTGGGAGGAGCTATTGGAGTCGCGATCGCCTATTCGATCGCTAAACTTGTCGCGGTAGCTTTTTCAATCCCGACGGCACTGCCTTTGGTTTGGGTTACTATTGCTCTTGTTGTTTCAAGCAGTGTCGGATTGATCTCCGGCGTCTATCCTGCCTGGAAGGCCGCAAAGCTCGATCCGATCGAAGCCTTAAGGGCGGATTGATCTATTTCGTATGCGATTTCCACGCTCCAATTTTTACGAAAACCTTTTAATGGCGTTCGATACGCTGCGCCAGCATAAGCTTCGCTCTTTTCTGACGATTCTCGGCGTTGTTATCGGCACCGTTACGGTTATTGTCATTGCGGCTTTTGTATCCGGAATAGACGCCCGCGTTTCAAAAGAGATCGAATCGTTTGGCACAAACTCGATTTACGCTTTTAAGTTCGACCCCGGTTTTAACTTCAATCCTTCGATGGAAGAAAGGACGCGTGACCCTTTGAGGGAAGAAGACGCCGATGCGATCCGTGCCGAGTGTGCAAATTGCGAATTTGTCTCGCCGTTTATGTCGCCCGTCGATTTTGTTTCCGGCCCGTTCGCGGAGCGCGTCAACATTCGCAATAAAGAAATAGAAATGACGAACGCGACCGTGATGGGGTCGTCGTCCGATTATTTTCAAATGGGCGTAACAAACCTTGCCGAAGGCCGTTATTTCACCGCCGATGAAGAATCGAGACGCGGCCGGGTAGCAGTTATAGGAATCGATGTTGCGAATATTCTGTTTCCTTACTCGAACGCCCTCGACAGGGAAATTCAGATAGAAGGCCGCAACTATCGTGTCATTGGCGTACTGAAGGAACGGGAGATCTTTCTGATCGGCTCCGAGGATCCCAACAACGAGAACAAGACCGTTTATCTCCCTTTCAAAACGATCAAGCAGCTTTATCCATCGAATGAAGACTGCTTCATAATGGCAACCGCTAAACCCGGCAAACTGAATGAGGCGCTCGAGGAAATGCGAAACATCCTCCGTCGCAAAAGAAATGTTCCGCCTGATAAACCAGATAATTTCGGAGTGCAAACGTCCGATCAGATCGTCAAACAGTTCGGCGCCATCACTGGCGGAATTTTTCTTCTTATGGTCGCCATTTCCAGCGTCGGACTGCTGATCGGGGGAATCGGCGTGATGAACGTTATGCTGGTTTCCGTCACGGAACGCACGAAGGAGATCGGGGTGCGGAAGGCGATCGGAGCACGCGGCGTGGACATCATTACGCAGTTTCTAATCGAAGCAGCAACGCTTACGGGACTCGGCGGCGTGTTGGGAATCGTGATTGGCGTAGGCCTTTCGCTTTTGATCAAGATGGTCCTGCCGACCTACATTCCGCTTTGGGCACCAATTGTTGGTTTTTGTGTTTCCGTCGGACTTGGCCTGGTCTTTGGTTTGCTGCCTGCATGGAAAGCGGCCAGACTGAATCCGATAGATGCTTTGAGATATGAATAAGTTCGGAGTTCAAGCTCTAGCCTGTTTTCTTTGGCCAAAAAAAACGACAAGCGAAAGCTTGAACTCTGGGCAATAAAAAAAC
>JAYSON010000032.1:0-3927 GCA_043722725.1 Chloracidobacterium sp. | reverse complement strand
TAATGTTCGTTGTAATTAGCCACAGGGTAATCACCGGTCGCTCCCCATGGCCTTGTGGTGATAAATCTGGTGCCAACGGTCATCTGATAGAATGTGCCTGCCGGACTACCGGGTCGCCATACTGAATAGTCGGTTTTGCCGTCGCCGTCATAATCACCCTGCGTGATAATGTCCGTGGCGGACACGCCCCAGACGTCCGACACCACTGTAGTGCCGGCGGTACCGCTCGGTTCGAAGTCCCAGCGGAGGAATCCGGCATCGTCCCTTACAACCGCAATGTCGGTTTTACCATCGTCATCATAGTCGCCGGGCACGACGACATCAAACTTAAGTCCGAAGAGTTCCGAGCTTTGAGCCCCGGTTGACATCCGTTTGAAGAACCGTCCATTTACCCCGTTTGAATCCGCACGCTGGATTACAAAGTCATACTTGCCGTCGCCATCGTAATCACCCGGTGCAGGGAAGTCGCCGTTTTGTCCCCATGCGACCGTTGTAAAGAGAGGGTTTGCCCGCGGGCGATAGTACCAGAAGCTTTGGGCTCCCGGCGTAGCTCCGGCCCGATAGACAGCGATATCATCTTCATTATCACCGTTGTAATCGCCAACGACCGATGCATCGTCGCCGGTTGTCCCAAAATCTTCAACCCGCATGGTTGCATTTGTACTTTGCACGATGTAGAACCGGCCTGTGGTTCCCGGACGGAATACCGCAAAATCGTCTTTGCCGTCACCGTCAAAATCTCCGGGGATAAATTGGTCGGACGCGATACCCCAGTCGGTCGGCGATGTCGGAAAACCGTCCTGGAACGATTTGAGCCAAGTAGCCTGGCCACCGGTTCCGCCGCCCGTGTTTCTGATAACAACGAAGTCGGATTTTCCGTCACCGTTGATGTCAACCGGAGCATCATTGGCCGGAGGCATCACTGCTCCGGCAACTGTTACATCCTGGATTCGGACGGTGTACGGCCCCTGTTGCCGAATGGCACCCGTGCCGCTTGGCGTTGAGTAAAACGAATCTACGAAAAGGTAGAGTGGCACATTAAGCGGAAATGCGTTTATCTCTGCGGCCGTTATTGTTTCTGCACCGCCGCCTACTCCGGTGTCCGCTCCTGCCAGACAGTTCGTAACGTTATTTGCCGTTCCGGCTGGGCACATCGCACCGGTGCTGCCATTCAGGACATAGATCGCCGCATCGTATGCACTCGATGTCGTAGTCATACGTATCTGCGGAGCAGCTCCGCGGGCCGTTAACGTAAACGAGTAAACATGATCGGGACCAGCGACCTGCTCATAATCACTGCAGCCGGCCTGAACAAAGGCTATCGTGCTGTTTCCGCCCGTAGTGTCGCCTGAGTCTGTAAAGGGAGCACCGGATGTATAAGTTCCGGCCGGAATAGGAGTACCGGGGCAATTATCCGTGCCTGTGAGAAGTTCAATCATATTGAACTTGCCCTTTTGACTTGGCAGCATGTAGTTGCTTTGACGCCTCAGCAATTCCGGCTTAGTACACGCCGAATTGAGTTTCTTCACGAGCTCGGCTGCCCGCTGAGCTACACGCAGTGGAACTGCTTTGTCGGCATCTTTAGCCGATACATCCTGGGCCTGAGCGACAAAGATCGTGGTAATTCCCGCGAACAATGAAAAATAACCGAGCTTTTGCTGCCACAGCCTTAGGGCCGCGGCCTCAAATTCCTGCTTCGGGGAAGCCTGACCGCTTCCTAGAATATCTAAACGCTTTGAGTCCGCGTTTCTAACTTTCATTCCATTTCCTCCTAAATTTAACGATAATTACAAACCTATACGACCGAAATCCGTCGTAGGATAATATTTGGAGAATCGACAGATCCGCTCCTTCTGCTGATCACTAAGGCCGACACTACCGCGTCCGGCAACCCCCTTGTTAAAACGTATCTTCCGTGCTTCCGATTCAGTTTCCCTGATCTTAACCTCGACCGCTTTTTGTGGAGCACCGAGGCCATAAAAGTTCAGAACCTGTTGGATCGCCGCCGGTTTATCCGAGATAAGATCTTCATAACGCAGCCAGCTGATCTCCAGCCGCTCCTGCTTTTCGACAAGGCTCCATGATGCAACGAATTGCATATACCACGGCACCACATTGTCGATCAGCAGATCGATCTTTGTCTCTTCGTCCAAGGCCGCGAAATCCGCACGAAAATAGGTATTAAAAAAGGCCCCTTGATTGTTATAGAAATCCAGAAGACTCATCACCGAATCGTAGATATTGCGTACCAAAACCACTGGTTTAATGCCGAATGCGTGCATCATCTGAACATTTGCGTCCGACGCCCGGCAATGCTGCTGTGTCACCGTGTCGAAATGGGCATATTCCCGAAGCGTAGGCAAGTACAATTCATGTTCATTTTGTCCGGCGGCGTAGACAGTGAACAGCTCACGGTAACCGGTCAAACTCGATAGAATATTCTTTAGAAACGTCGAAGCGCTCTTCGGCACGCAGGCAATGAAGATATGGCGGCCAAGCTGTTCACGCGTAATATCGGTCGTAAAATCCGATAGCAAGGCCGGCTTGCCGGTGATCGTAAGCGAATTCGTCAAATTTACGTGGAAACTTGGGCATTGATGGATCGATATCGCCTTTCGATAGCATAAGATACTGGCTTCGAACTGGATTTTGTTGAAGCAGACAAGCCCAAGGCTCTGGAATGCATCGGCAAATCGTTGGAGGAAAACGGTGTCGTCGGCCACCTGCGGGCTGATCTCCAGATTTAATGCGGAACGCATAAATCCGAGAGCGGTTTCGACATCGCCGGCCGTAAACAACTGTTCAATTATCAGTTTGTAACTTAAAAGAAGGTTGTGAACCAGGTGGTCGTAAAACGGCATTTCCACCGTCATTTTCTGGAGCGCACTCTGAAAGAAGGTTACCGCCACATCGGCGTTGCCTTGTTTTAACGCCTGAGCTCCAAAATCAACCTCTTGCTGCAGTACGCTCACCAGATTCCGATTTAGGTTCGAAGCATCAATCATTTGATGAGATTGCTGCATTAATATCTTTTTTAACTAACTGATAGAGTGCACAGTTAGGTTACATTAAGTCATTGTTACAGTCAATATTATTTTACGTCGGCTTCTGCTTTTTTCAGGAATCCAAGCGTCGATAAATACTCGATTATTATGCGAGCATTCTCGCCCGCCGTCTGATCGAGGGTGTTCAAAACCAGTTCGGCCGATTCCGGCACTTCGTAAACATCGTCGATGCCGGTAAAATCCTTGATCTCGCCCCGACGAGCCTTTGCATACATGCCTTTTGAATCCCGCCGCTCGCAGACTTCCAGCGGCGTGTCCACGAATATCTCGACAAAGTTGCCCTCTTGAAACATGAGCCGTACCTGATTGCGGCTATGCCGATACGGGCTGACGGCCGCACAAATGGCGATCCCGCCATGCCGAACGATCTCCGAAGCGACGAAACCGATGCGATTTACATTGATGTCGCGGTCCTCTTTCGAAAATCCTAGGCCCTTGGAAAGATTAGTACGAACAACGTCACCATCAAGTGATGTCGCCTGGCGTCCTTCTTCCAGCAGGAGCGTGGCCAGGATCTCGGCAGTCGTCGATTTGCCCGATCCGCTGAGGCCCGTGAACCAGATACAAACGCCCTGCCGATGTCGTGAAGGATACGATTCCGAAAGAATTCCAGCGACCTCTGGACGCGTGAACCATTCAGGAAGTTTCTTTCCAGTGCTTAGAAAATCATCGCGAATCTGCGTTCCCGAAAGCGAAAACGTCCGGCTGCCGACCGGTATTCGATCAAGTTCCTCATATTTGCTTTCATCGGGCAGATAGGCGAATTCCTGAAACGCGAGTATCTTGATGCCGATTTCGGGGCTCAATTCGATTGCCAACTCCTGGGCCGCGGACGGTGAGTAAAAAGGTTTACCGTGCGAAT
>JAYSON010000031.1:0-6701 GCA_043722725.1 Chloracidobacterium sp. | reverse complement strand
TGAGTCAGGACAACGGGCAGAATTGGCGCAATGTGACACCAAAAGACCTGCCCGAATGGATCCAGATAAACCAAATCCGCGCATCGCCGTTTGACGCCGGGACGGCTTATTTTGCGGCAACTAATTACAAAAATGACGACCTGAAACCATATCTTTATAAAACCGGTGACTACGGCAAGACCTGGAAAAAGATCGTGAACGGCATTCCGGCGGATCAATTTACGCGAGTTGTTATCGAGGACCCGAACAAGCGCGGTTTTCTATATGCTGGCACGGAACGAGGAATTTACTGCTCGATAAACGATGGCGAGAACTGGCAGAGCCTGCAGTTCAATCTGCCCGTAGTACCGATCACCGATCTCACTGTCCAAAAACGTGAAAAAGATTTGGTTGTCGCGACGCAGGGCCGTTCGTTCTACGTTCTGGATAATCTGCCGGTACTCTATCAGCTTTCTGACGCGCAAAAGTCCGATGTTTTCCTTTTCAAGCCCGAGGATGCGTATCGCACGGCGGGCGGCGGAGGCGGCAATCTTCCGCCCACCGCAACGGTCGGACGTAATCCGGCAAACGGAGCCGTTGTCAATTATTACTTTAAGGATAAACCGACGAAGGAAGTGACATTGGAATTCCTGGATGCAAGCGGAAATGTGCTTCGCAAATTCTCCAAAAAGCCTGAGACGCCCGGTGCGGCACCGCAAACGCCCGCTGAAACACCGACGCCCGGCCCCGGTGGACCGCCAGAACCTTTGCTTCCCATAGAGGCCGGACTAAACACTTTCGTTTGGAATTATCGCCTGCCGAACGCGACCACTGTTCCCGGCCTGATAATGTGGGGCGGTTCGCTTGCCGGGCCACGTGTTGTGCCGGGCAACTATCAAGTACGTCTGAGTGTCGACGGCAAGGCGATATCGGGCGAGTCTTTTGCGATAAAGGCCGACCGGCGTCTTTCAACTACTAATGAAGATTTTGCCAAACAATTTGACCTCACTTCGAAGGTCAATGAGAAGCTTTCCGATGTGCATAACGCGATACTGGAGATTCGCGATACACGTCAGCAGCTCGAGGGTATTTCGCGGCGGTTGAAAGGGCCGGAACAAAAGGACCTGATCGATAAGACAAAGGATATTTCGAAGAAATTGACGGACATTGAAGAGGCTTTGATGCAGACCAAGATCAAGAGTTCGCAAGACGCTCTGAATTATCCGATCAGATTGAACAACAAACTTGCGGCGCTCGGTTCGTCGGTGGATGGCTCGGACGACGCTCCGACGGCACAGTCTTACGACGTTTTTAACGATCTGGCGGCGAAAATAGACGCTCAGCTAACTCTTTTAGCAAAGACTAAATCGGAGGATATAGCCGAGTTTAATAAACAATATGCGGCGAAAGGCCTGCCGGTGATAATTCCCGGCAAGTAAGGGCGTCTCATTCGCCGATGTCCTCGTTCCAGATTTCGGGGTTTTGCTCGATGTATGCGCCGATTATCTCGATGCATTCCTGTGAGTGCATGTCGAAGACCTCGATGCCGTTGTCCCGAAGCCAGTCGATACCGCCGCGAAACGTCTCGGATTCACCGACAACCACCGCACCGATGTTGAATTGACGTACGAGCCCGCTGCAA
This sequence comes from Chloracidobacterium sp., assembly GCA_043722725.1. Taxonomy (GTDB): domain Bacteria; phylum Acidobacteriota; class Blastocatellia; order Pyrinomonadales; family Pyrinomonadaceae; genus OLB17. Next base: position 5,080 of record JAYSON010000031.1, on the reverse strand, counting down.
TACCAACACGGTGCAAGCGTCGTCACCATTATCGTATCTTTATAGCTTCGCTGCCGGCCTGCCTTGCGAAAGGCGTCAGTCTCACCGTGGATTGACGGGTCGTTTTCTTGCACGCGGCGGTTGTGACCGCGTCCTAACAAGTTGCCTTGACCGTCAAAAAACGCCGCGCCGATCGGTATCCCGCCTTCCGAAAGCCCGATCCGGGCTTCTTCAACCGCGATGTCGAGCATTGCCTTAAAATCCATAGGTTTGTTCATTAGTTCTGGGCATTTTGGAGGCTTTGAACTGGGAGCGGATTGACTCTTTTATCGCGAAGGCAAACTCGATAGCCGATCCATATAAGGATGATCCCAATAAATTCACCGACGTACAAAGCCTCGACAATTCCGCCTTTGGCCATGCCGCCGCCAATTCCCGGCAGCAAGGCTCCGACCGTTATGAGTACGTTGCCGACGGCCCGATTCTTGCCACTCTCAATTTTTGAATAGCGAATTGCGCTGTAAGCCGCCGAGCCGATCAAAAAGATCGCTGAGTAAATGTTGATAAACGGCGTCAGAAGCCGAACCCATTGCCACTCCAACGATTCTCCGCTCGGACGAAAGGTTTCAAGCAGGGCGGAATTCACCGGCGAAAGAAAAACAAAAATAGCGCTCAGAATAATAAACGGAACCGTTACGGCGGTTAAGATATTAGCGCTCTTTTTTTTTAGGTGGAGATAAACGGAACCCTGTGCCAGCGGATATCCGCCGAGTATTGCACCCGCAACGTACCATGCTTGATTTTTGAAAGGGGTATTTCCCGTCAGTGTAATCACCGATTCAAGAAATGTTCCAAGTCCATAAGTGAAAACACCGATCGCCCACCACAGTAGATGCGTTCCGCCTTTGGAAAGGTAGCGGCTGCCGATATCGAAAAGAAAAAATATCGAAAAGATCGTCGTCACAATCGGAAGATAATGTACGGGCTGGATTCCCCCGGAAATTTCATTCATATTAAGAATCAAAGCGCAATTGCCTTTAAAATGCGAACTGTCGCTTTATTTTCGCATCAGATAACTAATACCGACGCAGCCTAATATTATTTCAAAAGGAGTATATGTTTTGTCGCAAGATTTCGCCCCTGGTGATTTTCTGATCTTTCAACTGGAAAGCGCTTACGGGCTTCTTCGTATTTTACACGTCGAAAAGACGCCGTCCGATACTATCTGGCATTTGGCCGCCTACAGCGATCTTTTCCTCGATGTCGAAATGGCCGATGCAGCGCTGGACTGCTACGGTTCACTGTCGATAAGCCATCCACACATGGCCATAACCAACCGGGCATTTGAAAGCACACAGGTTGCCCGAATGCGGAACGTGCCGCTAACGGACCCTGATCTCATCGGGTTCAATAAATGGAAACACGGCGAAAACCCCGATGTCTCTGACCGATCTGTGCGTCTGTTGCTTGGATTAAGATAGGCCGCGACGCTTCAATTCCCGACTGATCATATCTAGCTCTCTACTGATCTGTCCTGCCGCCGCGCTATTTTCCTCGGCCCTGCGAACAAGATACGGAATCGCATCCTTCACGGGCCCGTACGGCACGTATTTGGAAACGTTGTAATTATTCTTCGCAAGCACGTAGGAAAGATTGTCGCTCATGCCGTACAATTGCGAATAGAAAATATTGGGATGATCGTGTGGAATATCGCGTTCATCCATTTTCCTGGCGAGCAGATGCGTACTCTTTTCATTGTGCGTTCCGGCAACAAATGCGACGTTGTCCAGATGGTCCAGACAATAGTCTATCGCCGCGTCGTAGTCATGATCGGTCGCCTTTTTGTCTTTTTGAATCGGCGAAGGATAGTCCAATTCCTCGGCCCGCTCGCGCTCCTTTTCCATATACGCGCCTCGAACAAGCTTTACGGCAAGAATGTAGCCGTCGTTTTTCGCCTGCCACCGCGTGTCCTTTAGATATTGCAGCCTGTCCGTGCGGTACATCTGAAGCGTATTGAAAATAATCGGCCCTTCGAGATTGTATTTCTCCATCATTTCGATGGCGAGCCGATCAATCGCATCCTGTATCCAGGAGTCTTCGGCGTCAATAAAAACGGGCTGGCCGATCGAGTATGCGTAGGCACAAATCTCATTAACGCGCGAATTGATCCGTTCGCATTTCGCCTGGCTCTTTGCATCCAGTTTCTTTTTCGCGCTCAGTCTTTCCAGCGTTCCGAGTGGTGCAATTCCAGTGACCTTAAATACGGCAAACGGGATATTCGGATCGTCTTTCGCTCGTTTGATCGTGCGAATTATCTCTTCTTTGGTCCGGTCAAAGTCGTCTTCGGTCGATTTGCCTTCGATCGAATAATCGAGGATCGTCCCGATCCCGGCTGCTCCGAGCTTGTTGATCGTCGGTTCGCATTCCTCGATCGTCTCACCCCCGCAGAATTGCTGGAAAATTGTGCTTTTTATCAAGCCTTCGACCGGCAGGCCGAGCGATAAGGCCCATTTTGCGGACTGCATTCCGATCGCATTCAGAAATGGTGAATTTAGCAATCGGAAAATGCGGTGCTTTTCCTTTACTTCTGCGTCGGATTTATCGGCAAATGCAGTTGCGGTATCCTGAAAGTCCAGTTTGAATTCGCTCATAAAAGTGGAATTTTACCACAGAGGCGCAAAGACATAGAGTAAGACAAAGAATGGTTTTCGGCAAATTGTGTCTTTCGTGCGATTGCCATATCATTCTTGTTTTACCTCTGTGCCTCCGTGTCTCGGTGATGAAGTGAAATTATGAGTAAAGGACTTCCGAAAAGATCTGAAAACTATTCAGAATGGTATAACGAGATCGTCAAACGTGCGGATCTGGCCGAAAACTCCGCCGTTCGCGGCTGTATGGTGATCAAACCATACGGATTTGCGATTTGGGAAAAAATGCAGCGTGCGTTGGATGATATGTTCAAAGCGACCGGCCACCAGAATGCCTATTTCCCGCTTTTCGTCCCGAAATCGTTTCTTGAAAAAGAAGAGGAGCACGCCGAAGGCTTTGCCAAGGAATGTGCCGTCGTAACGCATTACCGCCTTAAGAAGAATCCGGACGGTAAAGGCCTGGTCGTTGACCCGAATGCGAAGCTCGAGGAAGAACTGATTATTCGCCCAACGTCGGAAACTGTAATCTGGAATACATACAAGAATTGGATCCAATCGTGGCGCGACCTGCCGCTGCTCATTAATCAATGGTGCAATGTAGTACGTTGGGAAATGCGAACACGCTTGTTTTTGCGCACGACCGAATTCCTGTGGCAGGAAGGCCATACCGCACATTCAACCAAACAGGAAGCAGTAGAAGAAACCGAACGCATGCTCGGCGTTTACGCGACATTTGCCGAGGAATGGATGGGAATGCCGGTTTTACAGGGTACAAAGACTCCGAACGAACGCTTTGCGGGTGCCGAGGACACGCTTTGTATTGAGGCTCTTATGCAAGATGGAAAAGCTCTGCAGGCTGGAACTTCGCACTTTCTCGGGCAGAATTTTGCAAAGTCGTTCGATGTAAAATTTGTTAATAAGGATAATGAGCAGGAATTCGCATGGGCGACAAGCTGGGGCGTATCGACCCGTTTGATGGGAGCGCTTATCATGGCCCATTCCGACGATCAAGGCTTGGTTCTGCCGCCAAAACTCGCGCCGATACAGGTCGTCATTATCCCGATCTACAAGACACCCGAAGACCTCGCCGCGATCAGCGAAAAGATCAACCCGATTTTTGAGGAACTGAAAGCAGCCGGGATTTCGGTCAAATACGACGACAGCGAACATCAGCGGTCCGGCTGGAAGTTTGCAGAGTATGAATTGAAGGGCGTACCCATTCGACTGGGGCTGGGCATGCGCGATCTCGAAAACGGAACGATCGAGGTCGCCCGACGCGATACTTTAACCAAGGAATCGCGAACGCTCGACGGCACCACCGCATACGTCAAAACGCTTTTGGAACAGATCCAGGCAAACATTTATCAAAAGGCTCTCGCCTTCCGCGAAGAAAATACCCATCTCGTCGATAGCTGGGACGATTTCAAATCTCAGATAGAAAAAGGCGGCTTCATCATGGCTCATTGGGACGGCACGTCCGAAACCGAGGAAATGATTAAAGAAGAAACCAAGGCTACGATCCGGTGCATCCCGTTTAACTCAACCGAGGAAGCCGGAAAATGCGTGTATTCGGGACATGAATCAGCCAGGCGAGTGGTTTTTGCGAGGGCTTATTAAAATTAAACAAGGGCCAGTCTTGTGCCAAAATCGTTAGAAAGATTGGATTCTGTTGGAATAGAGAGAGGCCCTAACGGAAAGTTATCTCTTCCGTCAGGGCCTTTATTCCGTTTCTGCTCCTCCAGTTCCCTGAATCTGATTGTAACCACGAACCGATGAGGCACTGAAACCATTCAATAGCGACAGGAAAAAAACCTCCAGTGCGCCCTCTTGTTGAAGTCAAAATCACTGAGTCAACGAAACCTAGGACATGGGGAGCCCTTCACGTTCGATCTTAATGTGTAGTTAAACTCGTCTTCCCCTAACAACCTGAAGAATGATTACAACGACGGCTACGACGAGTAAAAGATGTACCAGATTTCCAACGGCCGCTCCGGCAAACCCGAAGCCCAAAGCCCATAATACAAGCAGAATAATTACGATTGTCCAAAGCATATGTTTTCTCCTAAATTAGATTTGATCTATTTTTACGAAATATTACCACTTAACGACAAATCTCGTCGTCCTACAAAATCTCTCTCGCAGCCCTCGCGATCCTTCTATAGCTGTCTCTCAGAGAAACCACTGAAACCTCCGACTCCGAAGATATTTCAGTTTTCTCTTGTCCAAAAACGGTCGGAAACTTTCGTGTTTTAACATTGCCGAGCGTTTGAAATGTCTGTTCTTCTTTATCGCGATTCAGTTCGCGCAGATTATCTCTGTCCATATTCGCCCCCTTATTTTATTTGGCTCAAAATTTTAGGGTCATGACTAGTTAAACATCTTATTGTATAAGATAAAGCTAGTAATGACAGATAGTTACAACATATTTAAGCGTTCCCGAATTTCTCGTAAGA
>JAYSON010000030.1:0-2379 GCA_043722725.1 Chloracidobacterium sp. | reverse complement strand
CAGTTTTCCCAGGGCGATATCGATCAGGCAAAGACTAATGCCGGCCTCGGTCTTGGTTTGTCCATCGTAAAAATCCTGGTCACAAAACACGGCGGCTTTGTCCAGGCGGAAAGCGAAGGCGCAGGAAAAGGCTCGAAATTTACGGTTGTTTTGCCGCTGACGGATGCTGACCGCGTTTCACCTCTCGAAACGGTCGAAAGCGGAGTTGCGGCACGGGATTCACTTCGCGGTATCAGGATATTGATCGTCGAGGACGACATTGATTCGCGGGAGGTGCTGCAGCTTTTTCTGGAACAGAGCGGGGCCGAAGTTAAGAGCTCGGAATCGGCAAAATCAGCAATTCATTTGCTCGCAAAATCAAAAGGACGATTGCCCGACATCATCATCTCGGATTTGGCCATGCCGGACGAGGACGGTTATTCGCTGATCGCGAGAATCCGAAAACTTCCGGCCGGGGAAGGCGGAAATATTCCGGCACTCGCGTTAAGTGCGTTTACGACTATCGAAAGCAAAGAGCGAGCATTCGAAGCGGGTTTTCAAAAATACTCGACCAAACCATTTGACCCCGATATTTTGGTAAAAGAGATCGTCGGTCTGGTCACGAAAAAAAGCTAGCGTCCGAACATCCGTTCAAACGCTAGCAGAATCATCTACGCCATCAGCCGCGCCTTTTCAAATCTCTGGACTTCTGAACCAAATTCAGAAACTCGCTCCGGTAGTTTTTCAAATCACTGCTCAAGGATTGTTGAGCAAGTGACATAACGCTGCCGAAACTCGCATTTCCCTTATAGCGTGAATCTCTGAGCAGCAAACCAAACTGAGCAACGGCCGAGGCGAAACGTAAGTTTTCCGATGCGTTTTCCACGGCGTATCCTTTGTCAAGGACTCCCATTGTCAGCAGTTTGCTTTGTATTCCATCAGGTTCCTTATATCGAAGCTTCACGGTCATCAGCTCGTTTCCGAAACGGGTATCGGTTGGCGGAGCGGTTGAATATTTGAGCTCAATACCGTCATTTTCAACCCGCTGCCCGACCGGGACAATTTCGTAAAGAGCCGTTACGGAATGGCCCGCACCGATCTCACCGGCGTCCTTCCTGTCGTCTTCAAAATCGCGATTGGCGAGAAGTCGGTTTTCGTAACCGATCAAGCGATACCCCGCAACCAGTGCAGGATTAAACTCGACCTGGATTTTGACGTCTTTGGCGATGGTGTAAAGTGTTCCCGCCACCTGTTCGCCCAAAGCCTTTCGTGCCTCGTCACGCGAATCAATGTACGAATAATTGCCGTTGCCTTTATCGGCGAGCTTTTCCATCATCGAATCGTTCAGATTTCCAGTCCCAAACCCGAGTACCGACAGAAAGATACCGCTCTTTCGTTTCTGTTCTATTATTTGGACCAGCTCATTGTCGCTCGTCACACCGACGTTAAAATCACCGTCGGTCGCGAGGATCACGCGGTTGTTGCCACCTTCGATAAAGTTGTTCGCTGCGACCGTGTACGCAAGCTGGATTCCCTGCCCGCCGTTGGTCGAACCGCCGGATTCGAGATTGTTCAGTGCGGACAGGATCTCGCCTTTTTTCGCGACTGGGGTTGAAGGCAAGACAAGGCCGCTCGCTCCGGCGTAAACCGCGATTGCGACGCGGTCCTCCGGTTTCAACTGATTCACCATAATTCGCAGCGAGTCTTTTAATAAAGGCAGTTTATCCGCCGAATTCATCGAACCCGACACGTCTAGAAGAAACACGAGGTTCGACGGCGGCGTATTATCGAGTGCCACTTTTTTTCCTTGCAAACCGATCTGAACAATTCTGTGTTTGGTGTTCCAAGGGCATTGCGCGGTTTCGGTATTGACCGAAAAAGGTACATCGCCAACCGGCTGCGGGTAATCGTATTCGAAATAATTTATGAGTTCTTCAATGCGAACAGCGTCTTTTGGCGGAAGCTGTCCACCATTCAAATAACGGCGAACGTTCGCATACGCCGCCGTGTCCACATCGATAGAAAAGGTCGAGAGCGGTGCTCGCGAGCTTTCGAGAAACGGATTTTCGGTGATCTCGGCATAGCGCTCGCCAACTGTAACATCGCCGGAGTCTGCCTGTGATTTGGCACTTTCCATCATCGGCGCACCGGCCATGGAATTCGATGCGGCGTTGGCCGTATTGTAAACGGGCTCGCTCGATGCCGCTGTGTTTGCAGCCGCTTGGTCTGCGCTTTTCGACGCGTCACCGCATGCTGAAAAAATAAGACTGGCCAGAACCAAAAGACCTACTGACCAACGAGAAGAGACGATTTTTTCCTGTTTCATAAGTATGCTCCAATAAAAAAATGCAAATTTGAAAATCCCTGACTCGAACTGCCAATGCGGACAGAACGAGCAGG
>JAYSON010000029.1:0-1573 GCA_043722725.1 Chloracidobacterium sp. | reverse complement strand
CTCACCCGGCGAATCCATCATCAAGTCTTGAGCAGACGCTGTTTTCGGGAACGCCATCACGTCGCGGATGTTTTCGGTGCCGCAGAGGATCATGCAGGTACGTTCGATTCCGGCGGCGAAACCACCGTGCGGCGGCGTTCCGTATTCGAGCGCGTCGAGGAAAAATCCGAATTGCTCGCGGGCCTTTTCGACCGACAAACCGAGAGCTTTGAAGTTCAAAGCTTGTATTTCTTTCTGATGAATACGGATCGAACCACCCGCGCATTCGTAGCCGTTGATAACCGCGTCGTAAGCCTTGGCGCGAACCTGTCCTAGCAGATGATGCTCGTTTTCATTCTCGATCGCTCGTTTAAAAAGTTCCATGTCCTCGTCCATCGGCGATGTAAAAGGGTGATGCGCCGCATCGTAGCGATCGGTTGCTTCGTCGTGCTCGAACATCGGGAATTCGGTAACGATCAGCGGTTTGTACGCCGCCCGGTCGATCAAATTTTCGCGTCGCGCGATTTCATTTCGCAGAGCACCGAGAGCGGCCGCGACGACGGACTTCCGGCCCGCGACGATCAAAACCGCATCCCCTTTTTCGGCTTTCGTCGCCGAAGCAAGCTGCGCTACCTTTGCTTCCCCCAGCACTTTTAGCAGCGACGAAGTCGTCTCATCGCCAAGTTTTATCCACGCTAACGCTCCTGCACCGTAACGTTTTACAAAATCCTGTAACTCGTCAAGTTGCTTGCGCGAATAATCGGCCCTGCTCTTTACGACGAGCGCTCTGATCTCACCGTCGCTGCCCAAAACATCAGCAAACGGGGCAAAATCGGTGTCCTTTAATTCGCCCGAAAGATCCTGCAATTCCATTTCAAAACGCAGATCGGGCTTGTCGCTCCCGTATCGCCGCATTGCTTCGGCATAAGTCATTCGCGGCCATTGTGCAGGCAGATCAACGTCGATCAGCTTGAAGACATGCCCAAACATTCCTTCCATCTCGCGATACGCCATTTCCTGGTTCGCAAATGACATTTCCATATCAAGCTGGGTAAATTCAGGCTGGCGGTCGGCGCGGAGGTCTTCGTCGCGGAAGCAGCGGGCGATCTGGTAATACTTATCAAAACCGGCGATCATCGTGATCTGTTTCAGAATCTGCGGCGACTGCGGCAGAGCAAAGAATTTGCCGGTGTGAATACGCGACGGAACGATAAAATCGCGTGCTCCTTCCGGCGTCGATTTGAGCAAGATCGGTGTTTCGATCTCGATGAACCCTCGTGTATCAAAATATTCACGAATCCTTGAAACAGCTTTCGCACGCATTCGAATGTTATGCTGCAGCTGCGGACGACGCAGATCGAGATAGCGGTATTTGAGCCGCGTGTCTTCGCTGGCCAGATTTTCCGAACCGGCAACTTCAAGCTGAAATGGCGGTACTTTTGCATCGTTGAGAATCAGAATCTCCGAGGCTTTCACCTCAATATCGCCGGTCGCAAGCTTTGCATTATGCGAGCCTTCGGCACGCGAAATGACTTCACCTTTTACCGCGATAACAAATTCCCCGCGAACATTTTTCGCCTTCACATGCGCCTCT
>JAYSON010000028.1:0-18393 GCA_043722725.1 Chloracidobacterium sp. | reverse complement strand
CTGCGCTTCCCCCCTTCACCCGAACGAGATCTTTTATTTCGAGTAGATTCCGGCGTGAGCCGACGACCCTGTTTCGGGTTAAATATTACGGAGGCAATTCGTTTCTTTGACAGATCGGCTGTATTTGCGTAAACTCAAAGTTTTCACTTTCGGGTGAAGTTAATGGAGAGTAATTATGCCGCAAAGAACATTTCAACCAAACAACCGCCGACGCGCGAAAAAGCACGGCTTCCGCGCGAGAATGGCGACCAAAAACGGCCGCGCGGTGATCAAGCGCCGCCGGGCGAAAGGACGCAAGCGATTAACAGTTCAGCATTATTAGATTTTTCGCTGCCAAAAGAGGCCAGGCTTAGAAAACGTGCCGAATTTCTGCGTGTTTACGAGAAAGGCAAGCGCATTGACGGCCGTTTTATGACGGTTTTCATTTTGCCGGGCGAGGGCGATCTGCATCGCGTCGGCATTACGGCAACGAAAAAGGCTATCGGTAAAGCGCATGACCGCAACCGGGCAAAACGCCTTTTGCGGGAAACGTTTCGATTGAGCAAGGCTGAGCTTACCGTGATAATGGTCAATTTTGACTGGGTCCTGAATGCAAAGCGAGGCATTCTGAAGACAAAGCTCGTCGGGCCGCTCGAAGATTTTAAGAAGATCGCGGCAAAGGTCGCTAAGTCGGAAGATTTTTTAGCCACAGAGGACACAGAGAAACACAGAGCTGGATCGTAGTAATTTGCTTTTCTAAATTACTCTCTGTGAACTGCGGTGAACTCCGTGGCAAAATGTTTTTAGGGATGAAGTTTTTGGTTTTGGATATGCTGGCGCTATATAAGGCGGTTTTATCGCCGTTTTTTTCGCCTGCTTGCCGCTTTGAGCCGACCTGTTCGCAGTACGCTACCGATGCCGTAGAGAAATACGGTGCGATTCGCGGAACATGGTTGGGCCTGCGGCGTATCTTAAGATGCCAGCCATTTTGTAAGGGCGGGCATGATCCTGTGAGATAGTCCAAAGTCGAAAGTCCAAAGTCCAAGGTAGAATAGGAGACCAGGCTTTGGACGTTGGACTTAGGACCTTGGACTTATACTGATGGATAATAGCAATAATAAAAGCAGTCAGTCTCGTTTTTTGATAGCGGCCGTTCTGTCGATGGCCGTTCTTTTCGGGTGGTCGTATTTTTTTACACCGACGAAACCGCCCGCTGATAATGCGAATACGGCGGCGAACACGAATACTGCACCGATCGCTCAGGCGACTGCCGTGCCGGTAGTTCCTCAAGGCACGCCAGCAGCAGGCCCGGTATCTCCCGACACCACGCCAAACCGGAAGATCACGATCAAATCGCATTTATACGAAGTAACGCTCGATTCGCGCGGGGCCTTGGCGACGAGTTGGTTGATATTAAAAAATAAAGAAGGCGAGAGCGAATATCCGATCTATGCTGACGGTTCGACATCGACTGAGAAAAAGCCTCTGCAGCTGATCTCGCAGGAAGCACTCGGCCGCACGCCGCGTAACATTCCGTTTCGTATCTCGACCGACGACCAGAACCTTTCCGCACTTATAAACGATCGCAATTATCAGATCTCCGTACCGGAAGATACTGTTACGCTTGGCCCAGGCGAAGAGAAACGTATCGACTTTACACTGACGGATGCCGCTGGCGTTGAGGTCAGGAAGAGCTTTGTTTTCCGGGAGAACAGCTATATTTCGGATTTGGCTTTGACGGTAAAACAAAATGGGCAGACGGTTCCGAATACGAAGTTGATGATCGGGGCGAGTATCGGCGACCACGCCATCAATCATCACAATTTCTATCACATCGAACCTGAAGCTGTGGCGACGGTGAATGGCGATATAAAACGCCATCAAGGCAACTACTCATTTACTTACGACGCCAATAATGAGGCATCGCTGGCGGAACCCGGTCTCGTCGATTGGGCAGGTGTGGGCGACGCGTATTTTGCAATGGCTGCGATACCCGCCAGTCAGATTCAGGGCGTCGAATATCATGCCTCAAAGTATGACGTGCAGACGAGGCCGTTTTACGACAGCATCTTTAAATGGGTTATCCGAAGCGAAAAGACGAGCGAGACACGGCACCTAGTAACTGCTTACGTGCCTTTTACCGCTGATGGGTCAACGACCAGAATTTATACAGGCACTAAAGATTACTTCCTGCTCAAAAGCCTTAACGAGCCGCTTTCCAATGCTGTTGGCCGCCCTATCGTCATCGTCGATCTGATCAATTTCAGCAACTATTGGTTCCTGCGGTGGCTAACAAAACCGTTGTCGATACCGATCCTTTACGCGCTGACCTTTTTTAATGGCCTGACGCACAATTACGGCGTCGCTATCATCGTTTTCACCTTCCTTTTCTACTCGCTTCTTTTTCCGCTGCGTTGGTCACAGTCGCGATCCTTTAAGAAGGCTTCCGGAAACGCCCCGAAAATGAAGGCCATCCAGGACCAGATAAAGGAGCTGCAAAAAAAGGGCATTCCGACCGACGATCCGCGAATGCGCGAGCTGCAGATGCAGCAGCTTCGGATGACGAAGGACGCGCTGCCGATCGGCGGTTGTTTGCCGATGCTGTTGCAGTTTCCGCTGCTTATTGCGTTTTATACGGCCGTGACGGTTTCGGTTGATATTAGGCAGGCGGGATTCATATGGCTCCCCGATCTCTCGGCCGCCGATCCGTGGCATTTGCTCGAGTTTGGCTTTGCATTTTCAATGATCCTTTCAATGAAATTTACCCCGACGGCCGCAGTGGTAACGCCGGAACAGCAGATGCAGCAAAAGATGATGACATACCTGATGCCGGTGATGATGCTTTGGGTAATGTGGGCTGCCCCCGCAGGACTTCTTTTATACTGGTTTTTCGGGAACATTGTCAGTTTCGGGCAGCAGATGGTCATCAATAAAATGAATAAGCCGAGCGATCCCACAGAAGCTCTTGTGGTAGATTCCGTCCCGAAGAACGCGAAAAAAGTTAAGCCGAAGCTAAGCACTTCATCGTAAGAGTTACGCCTTTAGGTGTAAGGCTGTGTCGAGCAAACGCCTCGTTGGTTCACGTGTAAACGCGTAGCCCTTACATACGAATATGAACGAAACTTGCCAAAATGCCGAGAAATTCCTGTCGGAGCTAATCGTCGATCTTGGATTCAATTTGAATGTTTCCGCAACCTGGACCGACGAAGGCTGCATGATGGACTTGCACGGAGAAGACACGCATTTTGCGTTGGCCGAAAATGGAGAATTGCTCGATTCGTTCGAGACGCTGTTATTTCAGGTTTACGGTCGCGAGCTTGACCGCGATCACAGGTTCGTCGTCGATGCCGAAGGCTATCGTCAAACACGAAAAAAAGAACTGCAGGCAATGGCTCGTTTTGCAGGGGATCAGGTGCGAAAAAACGGTGCGGCGTTCACATTTGGCGTGTTGAATTCGACTGAACGGCGGGTTATCCACACGACATTACAGGCCGAAACCGATCTGACGAGCGAGTCGATCGGCGACGGCCGCGAACGAAGGCTGCAAGTCCGGCTCAAGTAAAAATTTTTTCAAGCAGGATGTACAGGATGAGCAGGATAAAGCGAATTTTAATCCTGCCCATTCTGTGTATCCTGTTAGTGTTTTATGGCAAACACGATCGTCGCATTGGCAACACCTTTCGGCCGCAGCGGGATCGGCGTAATCCGTCTTAGCGGTGTTGACGCTCTCGCCTACACACAACAACTTGCGGGCGATACCAACCTTGACCTAAGGCCTCGCCATGTCCGCCTGACACAGCTTCGCGAGCCTGAAACTTCCGAGATCATCGACGAGGCCTTGCTAACCTATTTCAAAGCTCCGCATTCATTTACGGGCGAAGATATCGTCGAAATAAGCTGTCACGGCTCACCCGTTTTGTTGCGGCAGGTCATCGATATTTGTCTGAAATTTGGCGCTCGGATGGCTGACCCAGGTGAATTTACACTTCGTGCTCTTGCAAACGGCCGCATGAACCTTGCCGAGGCCGAAGCGGTTCGCGATCTGATCGATGCGCAAACCACTGCATCCGCAAGACAGGCCGTCCGCCAGCTTCGCGGAGAATTTTCGAACACACTGAAACCGATCAAGGACAACCTGCTCGATCTAATCGTCGTGCTGGAGTCGGCACTTGAATTTGTAGAGGATGATCTACCCGATTTTCAGACCGATTCGATCAAAGTACGTCATGCAGAGCTTGTCGATGAGATCGGGAAATTAGCTGAAACATTTCAAGCCGGAAAGTTGATGCGTGAAGGCCTGCGGGTCGCGCTCGTCGGACGACCGAATGTCGGCAAGTCCAGCCTTTTCAATGCGTTGCTTGGCAGCGACCGGGCGATAGTCACGGAGATCGCCGGAACAACGCGCGATCAGATTCACGAAAAATTCACGATAAATAACATCCCGATCTCACTGATGGATACCGCCGGTTTGCGTCAGACGACGGACGCGGTCGAAAGCATCGGTGTCGAACGTTCGCGAATGGCTATGGCCGATGCGGATCTCGTCGTAGTGCTGCTCGATGGCTCCGAAGAATTGTCAGACGAGGATAAAGAAATTGTTACGAGTGTTGAAGGCCTCATTTATCTGATCGTTGTAAACAAAATAGATAAGATTTCCGCGGATAAGGCTCAATTACTAGCCAGCGACCTAGATTCCGCATTCCGCATTCCGCACTCCGCAATCTCAAAGGTTTCCGCAAAAACCGGCTCGGGCCTCGACAGCCTCAAACAAGCCATTGTGCGACCCTTTGCTCCCCAAGACATCTCCGATTCTGGTTTTCTTGTCACCGATGCCAGGCATTATGATCTTTTGGTGCGTTCGAAAGACGAGATCGCTTCATCGCTAGCACTATTCGATCAGAAAACAAGCGAAGAGATCGTTTTAGTCGGCCTGCACAATGCCCTTCGGTACCTTGGGCAAATCACCGGCGAAACCACGACCGAAGACATGCTTACACACATATTCGCCACTTTCTGCATTGGCAAGTAAAAAACAAATCGATACGATAGCCGTAAACAAAGCAACTATGAATTTACCTTAATTTTACGGGCTTTTCTTTTATAAGTTCTTGACGATTCTTGTCGTTAGTTCGACTTTGTTCGGATTTTCCAGACGTACCGGCCGATGAGATCATCGATAATTTAGAAGCCGGACTGCTTATTTTTAATAGTGTGCTCGCAAATCTGGAACCTAAATGAATTTGACTTACTGTACGCAGGAATGCTCACTACTCCAGGTTCAAAATTGTGTTGCGATCAAGGAGATGTGAATCGCCGTTTTTACGATAAATATCGATTAACAAAAAAGTATGTCTTTAGCGAAATCAAGTGGCGAAGTTTTGCGGGGCGTCCTGAAAAGTTTAGGAGGCCAGTTGGCCGCTGGATTGATTTCCGCGATCGCCGCGGCGATTTTTTTCGGCTGGCTGGCGAGCGAGGTGTTTGAAGGCGAAACCAAAGCGTTTGACGATGCCGTTCGCATTTCGATTCATAAAGCGGCAACGCCGCTCCTAACGACGGCGATGATATTTTTTACCTATCTCGGGTCGGTCTGGGGAATAATCGCTCTATTCGTCTTGGCGTCCGCCATTCTGATTTACTTGCGTCATAAATGGGCGGCAGCTATCTTATGGATAACGATGGCGGGTCAAGTAATTCTCGGCATAACCTTGAAAAATTCATTTCAACGCCCGCGTCCCGTGCCATTTTTTGATTTTCCGCTTCCTTCTTCCTACAGCTTTCCGAGTGGACACGCATTTGCATCATTTTGTTTTTTCGGCATTATGGCGTTGGTCATCATGACGCGGATGAAAAACCGCGCGATAAAGTTCATTGTGTTGGTCACGACGATATTTCTAATCTTAACAATTGGACTTTCGCGCATCTATCTCGGCGTTCACTATCCTAGCGATGTACTTGCCGGTTACGCGGTGGGCTTGATCTGGCTGGTGACGGTTATCTTCGGCGACTGGTGGCGACGACGACTAAAAGTTAAGTTAATTGCCGGATAGAATTTGAAGGTACAATTTAGTTTTTGCAAAATAATCGATTTTTGACTAAAGCGAAGAAGAATTTCCGAGCTGACAGACGGCATCCGCTTCCAAACAGCAAAAATCTGCCCGAAAAAATGAACTTGCCGAAGTGTGCCGGCAGAATTGCGAATATTTCCGCAATGACGACCCTTTTATTTTACTTTCGCTGTTAATCTTATATCGGTTAATGCCACGTTTATATTCAGTCGATTACAGTCGAGGTACAAACTGAAAGGTTTGAATAATTTTCAGGAGAATAAAAATGAAGAAAATAACAATAATGACAGCGTTTTTGGCGGCAGCTTTTATATTAGGTATCGGCAATTTAACGGCGAACGCCCAGACGAAAAAAATCGGAATGGCAAAAGCCCGAACGATTGCCCTAAAACGCGCATCCGGAAAAATACAGAGTGCGGAACTTGAACGAGAAAAAGGAAAACTCGTATATTCATTCGATATTCGCACGAGCGAAGGCAAAATTCGAGAAGTTTGGGTTGACGCTCACACGGGCAAAGTTTTGAGCGTGAAAACCGAGTCGGCGAGTGAGGAAAGAAAAGAAAAGGAAGTTGAAAAACCGAAGCTCTGAAACGGTGGAAAGCCCAATCAATATTAATCGGATCTCGTGTGAATGACGGAAAACCTTCAATTACGAAATAAGTTGCGGTTGTTACACGTCGCGCTGATGATATTCGGCGCGACTCAATTTATGTCAGCCCAAGCACCGGCAGCGGCTCAAAATCAGCCCAAATTCATCTCGCGCCAAGAAGCAATTCGGCTTGCTTTAACACAAGCCTCGAATTTCCGGCAGTCGCAATTTGCCGAACAAATTGCCGCAGAGGACGCATTTCAAGCGAAAAAGGCATTCTTACCAAAAATTTCCGCCAACCCTACGCTCGTGTTTACGTCCCCGACTTTTGGAAAATTGATACCTGGAACGCCGCGCCCGCCGTCGTTTTTGGGAGCGAATGCGATAACCGAATATCAGGCTTTGGTTACAGCCTCGGGCGAGATCGATACTTCGGGCAGGTTAGGTGCCAACCGCCGAAGAGCTCAATTTCTTTTACAAGCCGCGCGTGCGGGAACCGAAACGGCGAAGCGCATTCTAATCAATGCCGCCGAAGAAGCGTATTTCGCTTCTTCTTTGGCGATGGCACAAAGAAACTCGGCGGAAGCGAATCTGCAAACCGCGAATGAGTTTGAAAATCTGAGCAAGCTGCTGGTCGAAGGAGGCGAAGTAGCGCCGGTTGATTTGATGCGGGCGCAGGTCCAGTCAACGACCCGGCGTGACGAGCTCGAACAGGCAATAGCCAACGAACTAACCGCCGCCGCTACCTTGCGTATATATCTTGGTTTAAGTACGTCAGAAGAAATCGTCGTTTCGGAACTCAATACGCTAATACCCGAAACAGGCGAACTCGCACAATTCTCAGCCGATGCAGTTGCAAATCGTCCTGAATTACAGCAAATCATGGCCGAAACGCTGGCCGCCAACGAAGAAGTACGAACTGCGAGAGCGGAGCGAAAACCGCAAATTACATATTCGCTTGACGGCGGATTTATTTCCGATTCTCTGCGGCCCCGCAACGTAGGTAATACAACCGGGATTAGGACAACAATCGGCGTTTCGATCCCGATTTTCGACTGGGGTGCAAGCAAGAGCCGACAGAAACAGGCGGAACTACGGGCCCAAATTTCGGAAAACTCACGGCAGTTTGCCGAGCGGCAATTTGCGGCGCAGTTTAGTTCGAACCTGACGCAGGCGAGTTCGGCGGCCGGGCGCATCCGCGCGCTGGCCGACAATGTCAGGAACTCTGAAAGGATATTGGAGGTGGCCACGGCGCGTTATCGTGCAGGCGAAACCCAAATTATCGAAGTGACCGACGCTCAGACGCAAATCATTGCGCAGCGCGGCTCGCTTCTGCGGGCGATCTACGATTACCAAATCGCCGTTTCGCGTCTCCGCCAAGCGACGGGACGATAAAACTCAAGTCAATCAAAGATGGAAGAATCACGCGAAAACTTTGAAGAAGATCAGATCGAGTCTGAAGAACCGGCGACGGAAAATTCGGAATTGATGGATGAAGCGTACGACGGCAAACCGAATGGTCGGCGGCGGTTTGTAATGATAATGGGCGTTATCGCCGTTCTTGTCATTGGTATTTTCGTCTGGCGTTACTTCTTTTCGCCGGCACCGGCTGACACGTCAACGACGGAAACTCCGGTCGTCGTTAGTGTCCGTACTGCCCAGGCGGAAAAACAGACCATATCAGCGGAAGTTTCGGCTGTCGGAACCATTTTCCCGGCTCGACAGGCAGTCGTAAGTTCCAACTCCAGCGGCCAGATCAAGGGGTTGCGAATACTGAAAGACGCTTTGGTTATTAAAGGTGATTTGCTGGCTACGATAAACACGAGCGATCTGGAGGCCCAGAAACGTGAAGCCGAAGCAGCCGTGAGCGAAGCGCGGTTAAATGTACAAACGTTGACGAAATCTTCCATACCGCAAGCGGATATCCAGGCAGCTAAGGATTTACGCGATGCCCACGCCGCCGAGGATAACGCACGCAATCTTTACGAACGACGCAAAGTTTTATATGACAAAGGCGGCATCGCTCTCAAGGAGGTCGAGGCCGCGCAACTCACCCTAACGCAAGCCGAAAACAATCTCAAATTTCTGGAAAATTCAAAAACTTTACGAAAAACGACCGGCAATCCGCTTGATTTGCAAACCGCTCGGGCCCGAGTCGTGCAGGCGGAACAACGTATCAACACTTTGCAAACGCAGATAAGCCTGGCTGAGATCCGCGCTCCGGTTTCAGGTTTCGTCGTCGAGCAAACTCAGTTTGACGGCGAATACGCGACGGCGGGTAGCAAGATTTTAACGATCGCCGACACAAGCGAAGTCATCGTCAAAGCAAGTTTCTCGGATACCGTTATTCCAAATCTAAGGCAGAATGACGCGGTGGCGATTTACCCGAACGATTTGGCCGGCGAGCGGATGACTGGAAAGGTTTCGCTGATCTCGCGATCGACCGACCCGCAGAATCGCTCGACGGAAGTGTGGGTAAATTTAGGAAACGGCGCCGGACGGCTTCGCACCGGCGGAGCGGCAAACGTCGTCGTCAGCGAAAACACGCAAACAGAAGCGGTTGTCGTACCGAACGCCGCCGTAGTTTTAGATGCGGCAAACGAAAAAACGGGTGTCGTGATGGTCGTAGATAGATTGAACGTGGCACATGAAACAAAAGTCGAAATCGGGGTTAGAACGAAAGAATTAACACAGATTATTTCAGGCTTATCGGGCGGCGAAACGGTCATCGTCGAAGGCAATTATGCGTTGCCGGATGGCACGCAAGTGGAGATTAAACAGGACGAATCCACCGGGCAGGGAGATGTAAAGTGAATCTCGCCGGACTTATCTCCAAACAAAAACGCGCCGTTATCGTGCTGATAATTTTATTGTGCGCGGCGGGTTTGTATTCGGCTTCGCAACTGCCGTCCGCGCTTTTCCCACAGACCGATTTTCCCAGAATTGTTGTTGTTATCGACAACGGAGTGATTCCCGCCGACCAGATGCTCGTTTCAGTAACGCGCCCGGTCGAAGAAGCGATGAACGGCATTCCGGGCATAGTGCGAATAAAGTCAACGACCGCACGCGGCTCTTGCGACATCAATCTTTTTTTTAATTGGAAGGTTGATGTCGTCCAAACTTTACAGCTTGTCCACGCGCGTCTATCGCAAGTCAGCTTGCCGCCGAAGGCGCAAATCAGGCGCGTTGACCGTCTGACATTCGCCGTTTTTCCGGTCGCGGGTTACAGTTTGACTTCCGACAAACGCGACGCGGCGACCTTACGGGATTTGGCGGCTTATACGGTCAAACCGCGTCTGGCGCGGCTCACCGGAGTTGCCGATGTCGCCGTCGCGGGCGGCGAAGTGCGCGAATTTCACATCGTCGTCAACGAAGAAAAACTAAGTGCCCGCAATGTTTCACTCCAACAAGTAGCAGACGCGGTGAAAAATTCCAACCTGCTTGCTTCGCCAGGCCTCATCGAGGGAAATCATCAGCTTGAACTCGCTCTCGTGAGCGGCCAGGCGACAAAGCCGGACGAGTTGAATTCGATTGTCGTAGGCGTGGTCAATAAGGTTCCTGTCACGGTGGCAGACATTGCCGAGGTAAAATCGGGCGTTGAACCTAATTATACGATTGTCACGGCGGACGGGAGGCGCGCGGTTTTGCTCGATATTTTGCGGCAGCCCGATGCGAATACCGTCACGGTCACGAACGACATCAAAGCGGAACTCGCGGCGATTCAGAAAACTTTGCCGACGGATATAAAAATCGCGCCGTTTTACGACCAATCCATACTAGTGCGCGATTCGATTACATCCGTGCGTGACTCGATTTTGCTCGGACTTCTGCTTTCCGTCATCACTCTCTATGCGTTCTTGCGGAATTGGGGAACGACTTTTGTGGCGATTTTAGTCATACCTGTTACTATCCTGGCGACATTTTTGGCAATCTATCTGGTCGGACTTTCGTTCGATTTAATGACATTGGGCGGCGTGGCAGCGGCAATCGGGCTGGTCATTGACGACGCAATAGTCGTCGTCGAAAACATTTACTTGCATCTTTCACGCGGGCAGACGCGCGCCGAAGCCGTGCAGCAGGCGGTTTCCGAAATTACCGTCCCGATTATAGGTTCGACCATTACGCCCGTTGTCGTCTTTCTGCCGCTGGCCCTTTTAACGGGAGTGACGGGAGCGTTTTTCCGTTCTTTAGCTCTGACGATGACCGTGGCGCTTCTCACTTCACTCGTTCTGGCTCTGACTTTTACTCCCGTCCTCGCGGAACGATTCATCCGAGCCAAGAAGAATAAAAAAACAAAAGCAAACTTTGCGGATGAAAGCGAACTCGAAGCCGACGAGTTCGAAGAAGAAGCTGAAAGCGGTTTTGTGATGCGATTCGTTACCGCCCGTTACGAATCGGTGTTGCGTCTCGCGCTCAAAAATCGATTCGCAGTTTTGATTCTTTCGGCATTAATTTTAGCCGGCTCGTATTTTCTTTATCAGAATTTAGGATCGGAATTTCTGCCGGCGTTTGACGAAGGCGCGTTTGTGCTGGATTATATTTCGCCACCCGGAACGTCTTTGCAGGAAACTGACCGGCTGCTCCGCCACGTCGAAGAACTTTTGCGGCAAACAACCGAAGTCGAAAGTTATTCGCGGCGCACCGGCTTGCAGCTTGGGGTTTCCATCACCGAACCGAACACGGGCGATTTTCTAGTTAAATTAAAGCAAATCCGCTCGCGGACGACCGAAGAAGTGATAGATGAGCTGCGGCAAAAAGTCGCAGGCAGCGAACCCGCGTTGCAGGTCGAATTCGTCGGCATTTTATCGGATCTAATTGGCGATTTGACGAGCTCGCCCGCGCCGGTCGAAATCCGCATTTTTAGCGAAGACCAATCGGTTTTGCAGCAAACCGCCACGCAAATTGAAGAATCCATCAAAAAAGTTTCGGGCGTGGTCGATACGAAGAGCGGCGTGGTCGTGAGCGGCTCGGCGGTTACGTTCAAAATCAATCCGCAGGCGGCGGCACTCTTCGGGGTAACTCCGGGTGAAATAGCGAACACGGTCACGACGGCGATGACGGGCGATGCTTCGTCGGCGATTTTGGAGAAAGGAAGGCTGATTGCCGTGCGCGTGATTTTGCCGCCGTCGGCTCGTGAATCGCTGGACGCTTTGAAGGCTTTGCCGATCCGTTCGGCGAGCGGACAGCTTTTCCGCCTCGATCAGGTTGCTGCCGTTCAATATGAACAAGGACAAACCGAAATCGAACGAGATGGCCTCCGCCAGTCAGTGGCGGTCACGGCGCGAATTACCGGCAGCGATTTGGGATCGACGATTGCCGCCATCAAAAAACAGCTGGCAAAAGACGTGAAACTGCCGCCCGGAATGACGCTCGAATACGGTGGGCTTTATCAGCAGCAACAGGCGAGTTTTCGCGAATTGGCTTTCGCCCTCGTTTTGGCGATTGCGTTGGTTTTTCTCGTTCTGCTGATAGAATTTCGCTCGTTCGCACACCCGATAGCGATTGTATCGGGTGCGGTTTTGGCCCTGAACGGCGTACTTTTGGGGCTACTGGTCACGCATTCGACACTCAATGTTGTATCTCTGATGGGGATGATTATGGTTATCGGCATTGTTGCCAAAAATGGCATTCTAATGCTTGATGACGTCGAAGAACATCTTGCAGAAGGCGATTCCCTGCAAGACGCTTTGATCCTAGCGGGAAAACGTCGTATTCGCCCTGTTTTGATGACATCGCTGGCGGCGATCCTGGGAATGCTGCCACTAGCACTGGCGATCGGCGCCGGCTCTGAGTTATTACAACCTCTGGCGATCGCAGTGATCGGGGGGCTACTTTTCGCGTTACTTCTCTCGTTGGTGGCGACACCGACAATCTATTATTTGACCGCATCACCCAATAAATCCTAGCCTCGCTATAGCATCTGGCAGCGACTTCGGTCGAGCTAAGGCCGATGCGATGGCAATGACAAGCCTTAAGTTTTAAATCCGATTTCTTAAAATTAGCGAACCAAATATTAAGGTAAATGTTTTGTCTTTCAAATGAACGTTCCAAGGGAAGGAAATTATGAAAAAATTTATGAACGCGGCAATAATATTTGCCGTCGTATTTTCAATGTTTTTCGGGGTTTTGGTGCAGCCGTTAAAAGCATCGAGTCACCGTGAAGCACCGCTAATCGCTAACGATCCGTCGGCGGATAACACGGATGTCTATGCATTTCGCAGCACCGAGGCGGGACGCGAAGGCTTTGTCACGCTGATCGCGAACTTTATTCCGGATGAAACACCGGGCAGCGGCCCGCATTACTTCAAATTCGATGACACCGTTTTATACGAGATCAAAATCGATAACACCGGCGACGGTGTGGAAGACATTAGTTATCAATTTCGATTCAGTAATCAAATAAAAAATCCCGACAGTGTTTTGGGGATGGCTTCGCCAAATGAAGCGTTGATGGGAAAAGGCGGCGTTGATCCGCTGATCACATCGCTCAACGACGAGGATTATAACGAATATCAAACTTACAGCGTCACGCGCGTAGATCGTTCGACTGGAAAGAAAGGTAAGCAAATCGCCAGCGTTTTATCGACTCCGCCGCCGAATATCGGTAAGCGCACTACTCCGAACTATGAAGCCTTAGCCGAGCGTGCCATTCATGAGCTGCAAAACACAAACGGTATGCGTGTTTTTGCCGGACAGCGCGACGAAGGTTTCTATATTGCGGTCAATAAGATATTTGACACGCTCAATTTAGATTCGATCAAAGATACCGGTAGCGTAGACGGTTTAGCCGGAAAGAATGTTCACAGCATTGCGCTCGAAGTACCTATTCGAGACTTGACACGTAATCAGAACATTCCGTCGGGCCCGACCGCTGCTGACGCGGTTATCGGTGTTTGGTCAACGGCAAGCCGCCGCACAACCAATGTGCTTTACGGTTCGCAAAAAAGCGGCAGCAAAAACGGCGAATGGGTGCAGATATCGCGACTGGGAAATCCGCTGGTTAACGAGGTAGTTATTCCATTGAAACTCAAGGACGCGTTCAATGGTCTTTCCCCGAAAGACGATGCGATTGCCGCACCTTTTGTTCTTGATCCGCAGTTGGCGAAATTATTGAAGGCGGTATTTAAGATCGACATTCCCGCGGCTCCGCGTAACGATCTCGTTGCAATTTATGCAACCGGTATCAAAGCCGGTTCAGTTCCGAATGCCCCAACCTTCAATACATTTTTGTCCGATGGTAGACCCCACGAGTTTATGAGGCTTAATGTAGCGATTCCGCCGACGACAAATCCTAACCGTCTTGGCCTTTTGGGAGGCGATCCGGCCGGTTTTCCGAATGGGCGAAGAGTTGGTGACGATATAACCGATATTTCGTTGCGGGCTGTAGCCGGCGGAACTCCGTTTACGCCCAATACAAATAAAGCTCCTAACAATACGCTGGGTGACGGCGTGATTGGTAACGATGTGCCCTATTTGAGCAGATTTCCGTATCTTGGGACACCGCACTCCGGAAATCCCTAAATTGATGCTTTTATCTGAAACCAGGTAAATATGTCGAAAAGGAACGGCCAGTTCGAATTAATCAAACTGGCCGTTCCTTTTTATCCAGTACGGCGAGCAGCGATTTGATCGGATCGGCACCGTTCGACTCGTCACGGCGGTTGATTCGAGACGGCAATTCGATCATTACATTTTCCGTAACGAGTACACCTGAACATAATCTTAGGTTCGGGCGGAAACCACCTATAGACGGGCGAAGTCCGAAATCCTCGCGCGTAAACGCGTAACTCTTAACCTAGAATTTTGCCGTGATCTCGGCGATCCGGTCGTGATACGTCGGTATTTTCTCTTCCAGAAGCAGTCCGGTATACACGGGCTGAGTGCTTTCCGATAAAACAAGGGCCTCGGCGCGGTCGTTTGCCTGGTAATCCTCGGGCAAGCGGGCGACTTCTTCCCTTACGCTCTCGTACGTAACGGTCTTGTGAAACTCGATGCATGGCGAAAGAACATGCAGGAACGAAAAACCCTTGTGAGCGATCGCCCTTGTGATCATGTCCGTGCAATGGTCGCGGTCCTGCGAGAAAACGCGCGCCACGAATGTCGATCCGTATGCAAGGCCGAGCGTGGAAGCATTAAGCGGCTTCGAGATATTCCCGTACGGCGACGTGCCGCTGACCATGCCCATTGGTGAGGTCGGCGACGTCTGGCCCTTTGTAAGGCCGTAAATGGCGTTGTCGAGCAACAGATATGTAATGTCGAAATTGCTCCGGGCCGCGTGCGGAAAATGTCCGCCGCCGATGCCGACACCATCACCGTCGCCTCCGACAACCACGACGCGTAGATCCGGGTTCGCCAGTTTGACACCGGTTGCGACGGGAATTGCCCTTCCGTGCAGAGCATGGAGCCCAAATCCCTTCACAAAGAAAGGAAAACGCCCCGAACAGCCGATTCCCGAGACGAGTACAAAGTCCTTCGACGGGATTTTGAGCGTTTCCATCGCTTCGTAAAGTCCCTGGAGCGGCGTGAAGTGGCCGCAGCCTGGACACCACGTGGGCAATGTGTCCCTGTGTTTTCTCGCCTTTGTGGCCTTGGCCCGCTCGAACGATTCAAGCACCCGCCGTTTTTGCAATAAGCTCATGTTGTACCTCTATAATCTTGTCCGCCACCTTTCGCGGGCTGACCTGTTTGACACCCGGAAAATGCATTTCGACCGGTCGGATACCGTAACGGGATTTCATCAACGCGGCATATTGGCCCTGATGGTTCATTTCAGGGATTATTATGCGCCGGCACGAATCGAAAAACGCCTGGAAAAACTCTTCGGGCTGCGGATGGATCATGATCGAGGTGATTAGCTTTGACTTAACGCCTGCTTCGCGGGCGATCTCCATCCCTTCAAACACAGCGCCGACCGGCGAACCCCAGCAAGTCAGCCCGATCTCGGCGTCTTCGTCACCGAACACCCGCGGAACCGGGAGATCGGCCTTCATCGCTTCAAATTTGCGGAATCGCTTTTCGGTCATTTTCTCGTGAACGTCGGCGGCGAAATTCGGATTACCGGTTTCGGAATGCTCAAGCCCCGTTATCGAATATAGTGCACCTTCCTCGCCGGGGATCAACCAGGGCGAAACGCCTGTATCAGTGTCCTGAAAGCGGTTGTAGGCTCTAAGATCGCCGTTTGTTGGCTGTATTCTTGTCGAACGATTCCGGTCGATCTTTCGTTCGACCGTATTTATCACCGTTCGCTGTCCGAGAAAGAGATCGCTGAGGAAGATCACCGGCGTCTGGTATTTTTCCGCAAGGTCGAACGCCAGTTGTATGCCCGTGTAACACTCACGATTGGTAGAAGCCGCCATCACAACTCGCGGCGAATCGCCCGCTCCGCCGTAAAGGGCGATATTCAGATCGCTCTGCTCAACCTTTGTCGGCAGGCCGGTCGATGGGCCGCCGCGTTGAACATTTGCGATGACCATCGGTATTTCGGACATTACACCCATGTTTATCATTTCGCTCATCAGCGAAAGTCCGGGGCCCGAGGTCGATGTCATAGCGCGCTTTCCGGCAAAACCCGCGCCCAAAACCGCTCCCGATGCGGCAATCTCGTCCTCGGCCTGGAGCATCCAGCCGTCCATTTTCGGCAGATCGCGGGCGACGATCTCCATGATGCTAGTTGCCGGCGTAATGGGATATCCGGCAAAGAAATGCAGCCCGCAGTCCAACGCTCCCTGGGCGAGAGCGGTGTTTCCTGTTATCGTCGGCCGGGCTTCGAGACCTTCGGGTATTTCGAGATCCATGTGCGGCTCGTAGTGCGATCTGCAGAAATTCACGCCCGCCATAAATGCGTTGACGTTCATCTCCGCGACATCATCGCCTTTCTTAATAAGTTTGGCTTTGATCAGGTCAACAAATATCGACTGCGGCAGGCCGACAAGATAACTCAAAGCTCCCATCGAAACCATGTTTCGGGCGACGGTTGACCTGGTGTTCTGATTCGAAAATGTCTTTAACGGAACAGCATAAGCCGTTACCGAATCGGGCAGATTTTTGATCAACGGATGGTTTTCATTCCCATCAGCCGTCTCTGAATCGTAGATAATAAAACCGCCGGGTTTTAGTTCAGCCAGGTCGGGCAGCGAATCCGCGACCGACATTGCAACAAGTACGTCGATGCCGTCGCCCATGCTTCGCACCAGCTTTGGTGAAAAGCGTATATCGGTCGTGCTCTTTCCAAGACCGCGAATCTCGGCGCTGAAATTGTCGTTGACCATCAAGCCCAGACCCAATTGCGCACACGCCCCCGACCAGATCTTGCCCGATGTGACGATACCGTCGCCGGCAATGCCGCAAAACCGCACCGTGGCATCCTTTTTACTCATCTACGCGGCCTCCTTGTATTGGATTCGCGTGATCTGGATGGGTTTCTCGACCTGCTTGTACTGATATTTTGAAACGGAGATGCAGTCGACCGGACACGCACTCAAACAATTGCCGCAGCGGATGCATTCATTGTTATCGATAGCGATGGCCTCGACCTCGTTCCAATTCTTTGTCGCCTCGTAAATGATATTTCCGTCATCGGCAATGCGGATATTTTTAGCAAGCGAGATGCAATCCACGGGCATAACATCGATGCACTTCATGCAATAAATACATCGATCAAGATCTATCTGATAATTGTAATGACATAAGTAGCAGCGATGCGCTTCGGTGACGGCCTGTTCGTTGACAAAGCCGGTTTCGACCTCCGCCCGCCTTGCCCGCGCGGTAACCGGGATCGTCGGCATCGGTTCGGGCGGCAGGAAATCGTGTTCGCGTTTGCGGGGCATGTCGGCGATAGACACCTCGGTGATCTCGACGACATCCTCGAACTCGACGTTCGACAGTACGCCATGCACTTTCTGTGCGACTTTACGTCCGTCGGCACACGCTTCGATCACGGTGCCTGAACCATTGCGAAAATCCCCGGCCAGGAACAGATTTCCGGTCGGGTCGGGCATAGATGATTTTTTCTCTTCGATGCCTTCGAGATCTTCGGCGGTTTGACCGATTGCGAGGATAACGCAATCGGCCGGAATCGTGAATTCCGAACCCTCGATCGGCGTCATTCGCCCGTCCGTGCCGATCTCGTTGCGGATCAGCTTCATTCCGGCGACCTTTCCATTTTCTTCGATTATCTCGACCGGCGAAACCTGAAGCTCTAGTTTGATTCCCTCTTCGTGCAGGTGCTCAAGTTCCGCTTCGCCCGAAAACGACATGAACTCGCGCGTTCGGCGATAGGCGATCGTAGTATTTTCGGCCCCGATCCGATAGGAAGTGCGGGCACAGTCAAGTGCCGTGAACCCGCCGCCGATTACGACAGTTTTATTTGGTCGAAGTTCCAATTCGTCCCTATTCGCCCGCATCATGAAATCAAGGCCCCAAAAAACGCCATCCGTGTCTACACCGGGAAGGTCGAATTTTGTGGGGAGCATGCAGCCGCCCGAAACGATCACGGCGTCGTATCGTTTCTTGATCAATTCCAGCTCGTCCCACGAATCGATCCGCGTACTGGTTTTGATCACAACGCCGAGGTCGGTGATCGATTTTACGTCCCGTCTGACAATATCGTACGGCAAACGGAATTCCGGAATTCCGTATCGCATCATACCGCCTGCCTCTTCGTACTGCTCGATAACCGTGACCGCATAGCCCTTGATCGCCAGATCGTTTGCCGCTGTCAAACCGGCCGGCCCACCGCCGACAATGCAGACCGACATACCG
>JAYSON010000027.1:0-7396 GCA_043722725.1 Chloracidobacterium sp. | reverse complement strand
ACAACTAAAGCAATTTATCGATGCGATGGACGAAAATTCAATCGCGATCATTCCCGCTGCACATGAGGCGACGCGGAGCTACGATACCGAATACAAGTTTCATCAGGACACGGATTTTATGTACCTGACGGGCTTTCCCGAACCGGATGCGATAGCCGTCATCGATCCTTCGAGCAAAAAGCCGTACACGCTTTACGTGCGTCCACGTGATCCAGAGAAGGAAACGTGGTTCGGGCGACGCGAAGGCGTCGACGGCTCGGTCAAAAATCACAAGGCCGACCGCGCATTCCCGATTGAAAAGTTTGCGCCTCATCTCGGTAAGCTGCTTGACGGGCACGATAGGCTCTACTACCGTTTCGGCGTCGATGAAAAGCTCGATCTTCAAATTCTGCAGTACCTTTCGGCACAGAGGCAGCGGCGTTTGAAGTCGCCATACCCGCCGCATACCATCGTCGATCCGACGATCCTGATCCACGAAATGAGGCTGCATAAAACGCCTGGCGAGGTCGAGTTCATGCAAAAGGCGGCGACGATTTCCGCCGAGGCCCACATTCTGGCAATGCAGAAGACCAAACCCGGCATGAACGAGTTTCAGGTCGAGTCGTTGATCGAAGCCTACATGCGTGAGAACGGGGCGAGCGGCGTTGCGTACAATTCGATCATCGGCGGCGGCGAGAACGCAACGATTCTGCACTATGTTGAGAACAACCGCCCTCTAAAAGACGGAGATCTTTTGCTCGTCGATGCCGGTGCCGAATACAACGGATACGCGGCGGATATTACCCGCACATTTCCGGTCAACGGTAAGTATTCAAAGGCCCAGCGTGAAGTCTACGATGTCGTGCTCGACGTCCAGATGCAGTGCATCGAATACACAAAAACCGGCAACACGGTCATGAAGCGGCAGGAGCTTTCGATAGAACTCCTCACCGAGGGCATGAAGAAGCTTGGCTTGCTGAAGGGCAAAACAAAAGACCTCATAAAGAAGAAATCGTTTATGAAATACTACATGCACGGTGTTGGCCATTATCTCGGACTTGATGTCCACGATGCCGGCCGGTATTTCAAAGATCAGGCGGCAAAAGATTCACGTCCGTTCGCCCCCGGAATGGTCCTGACGGTAGAGCCGGGCCTCTACATTCCGCCCGACGACAAATCGGCCCCGTCGAAATATCGAGGTATCGGCATCCGCATTGAAGACGACGTTCTGGTCACGGCAGACGGCAACCGAAACCTAACCGCAAAGGTCCCAAAAGACCCCGACGAGATCGAAGCTCTAATGCAAAACGGGATCCGGCAGCAGGCGAAACATTGACCTGATTTGTCAAAATTGGTCTCGTACAGAAAGTGTTATTTTAATCCCGATTGAATATCCGCCCAGGATTGTTTCGTGACCGATTGTGTAATCCGCGTATTTACCGGTTTCCAACGATTTACCTCCCATACGCCCGTATTTATTGAGTTTGGTAGAGTGTATCGCTACTTTGGTGGAGCGGTTTTGCCAATCAGGTCGAGTAAAATGACGGACGATTTTACTCAACTTAATTCCAAAATTCTCCAATAAAGCGATATGAGGAGGACAGTTCCACGACGCCGGTGCACCCAGTCAGTCCAGTCCCGAAGCGCTCACAAGTATTGATCGCGGAGCGCCTCGAACTATCATTATCCTTCGGTCACGTGGCATTTTTAGGATTGAATTCGATTGATCTTGAAATGGCGAACCTATGAAAGACGGGCAAGCAGGGATGCTGGCGGTACAGTCGGTTTTCTCATGAAAACTTATACGCTCGACACGAGTGCTTTTGAGGTCAGAAATTCCTCGGCACTCGTCAACCGCACATCGAAGATCTCTGCTGTTTCATTCATATCGATAACTGAATCCATGGTTGCAGCGA
This sequence comes from Chloracidobacterium sp., assembly GCA_043722725.1. Classification (GTDB taxonomy): domain Bacteria; phylum Acidobacteriota; class Blastocatellia; order Pyrinomonadales; family Pyrinomonadaceae; genus OLB17. Next base: position 5,501 of record JAYSON010000027.1, on the reverse strand, counting down.
AATAATTGAGCCCCATAATATTTGCCGCCGCGGGCGAAAACAGCCTGAGCATCGCATGTCCCGCCCTGAAAACGATGGCGGGCGTATGTTGTGCTTTGAGCGGTTTGCCTAATATTTTTTCGTAAATTTTCATTACTTGAATCTGAGAAAGAGCCTCCGGCCCGCCGATGTCAAATACGGCGTTTTGGGCCTTCGGATGGCCGACCGCCTTAACTAGAAACTCCGCCACATCGCCAACGCAAACATAGGTACGTCGCGTCGTCCCGTCACCAAGAATTCCCACCTTGCCATTTTTTGAGATATTGTCCTTAACACTACCGAAAAACTTGGAGGTGAACCAGAAGGGACGCTTAATGGTCGCGGCCTCAACGCCATTTAAAGCAATATCGCTTCCCATCATCGGGAATACTACGTCCATAAAGGCGTCTGCGCGAAAAATTGTGTATTCCAGGCCGCTCTTTTGCAGCCTCGCTTCAGTTATACGCTTCTGGCGCGTTATCGGCAGCCTGTCGTAACTCGGGTGAGCAAGGGCCGATGTGTAGACGAACTGGCGAACACCTTGCCGCTTGCATGATTGGATCAGATCCTCATAACCTTGCCCGTCCACTGCTTTGAACGAATCGCCCGATTCGCGCGGCAGAGCGGCGTTAGCAGTTGCAATTACGGTATCGATGCCCCGGCACGCCGCTTCCAAACTGGCCGGATCCCGAAGGTCGCCAAATACAATTTCAACACCCTCGTGCTCTAAATGAGCGTAATCGGACGTCCCCCGCACAAATGCCCGCACCGATTCACCTTGCTTTACCAAATTGCGAACAACGACCGTTCCTAACTGACCCGTAGCTCCGACAACAAGTATCATGTTTTACTCCTCTAAAGATTCTCGTATCAAACTTTACGAGCAAATCGCCCCGAATTAGGTCTCGACTAACATTTGTAACACAGTATTAAAATAATCTGATGTCGTAGGCTGGCTAATGCAAATCAAACAAACTGCGGAGACTTTGATTTTTCTACTTGGCCGGTCGGGATGTTGCTGTTGGAGCGATACTTTTCGTTACGGGCCTACTCATTCTCTACAACTCCGTAACAGTGGAAGGAAGAGAGTTTTTTATTTTGGCAGCTTTGTGACCATGATCGTCGCGGAGTAAGCAGATGCCTTGATGGCGGAGCCGGACTTTGGGTATGGGGTTAGGGCGGCGAGTTTTATTTCGTGGCCTTCGAAGGTGATGGATTCGTCCATCTGATTCGTGTTCAGTTCGAACTCCTGAGCGGATTTGCCGGCTTTGCGGAGTTGAATCTTTATTTTGGCGACGCCGGCCCAGATGCAGTTGACGCCCTGGGGGCAGCGGGAGTCTTCGACCACGCTTACGAACTTAATCTTTATGCCGGTGCAGGGAGCGGTTTTTTCTTGTGCAATGCGAAGTTTAATTTCGCCGCGGGTTCTTGCATCCGCCGTCATGAAACCGCCGAGGAGGAGTGTGAGAATAAGTGTTGAAAGTATTGTTCTCATAATGTTGGTTCCAGGCCGGTTTGTTTGAAGGTTTTTCGGAATTGAGCGTTGCAAAAAATTCACCAAACTCCCCTCCTTGTTTAGGAGGGGTGCCCGAAGGGCAGGTGGTAGTTCAAATAGAATCATGAATAATCCTTAATAGGCTTATCCCTATTAACAAGAATTTTTTTACAGATCTACCACCCCGTCCGCGAAACGCGTCCTCCCCTCCTAAACAAGGAGGGGAGTTTTTTGGGAACCCGGTCGCTACTGCTCCCCGCTACTGACAGGAGACATGCGTCTATCATGCGTAAACGCGTAACTCTTACGCGGTGATCTTTTCGATTATCGCGTTGGCGAATTCGGCGGTTTTGGCGGTGCCGCCGAGGTCTTTTGTCCTTATTTTTCCTTCGGCGAAGACGGCCATCATGGCGTCTTCGACACGCTGTGCGGCCTCTTTTTCGCCGATGTAGCGAAGCATAACGATGGCTGACATTAGGAGCGCGGTCGGGTTGGCGATTCCCTGTCCGGCGATGTCGGGGGCCGAGCCGTGAACGGCTTCGAAAACGGCACCGCGTTCGCCGATGTTGGCTCCGGGTGCAAGGCCGAGGCCGCCGATCAACCCTGCGCAGAGGTCGGAAACAATGTCGCCGTAGAGGTTTTCCATCACCATTACGTCAAACTGTTCGGGCCGCATAACGAGCTGCATGCAGCAGTTGTCGATGATTTTGTCGTCGGCTTCGATCTCCGGATAATCCTTCGCGACGTTATAAAAACATTCGAGAAAGAGGCCGTCAGAGAGCTTCATGATGTTGGCCTTATGGACGGCGGTTACTTTTTTGCGGCCGTTGTCTTTTGCATATTCGAAAGCGTATTTCGATATCCGCGTCGAGGCTTTTTCGGTGATGATCTTTAGGCTTTCGACCACGCCGGGGACGACGATGTGTTCAAGCCCTGAGTAAAGACCTTCCGTATTTTCACGGACAATGACCAGATCAATTTCAGGATAGCGGCAGGGCACATTCGGTAGAGCCTTGATCGGACGGACGTTTGCATAAAGATCGAGCGCTTTGCGCAGGCCGACGTTCACGGAAGCAAACCCTTTCCCGATCGGTGTCATGATCGGCCCTTTGAGCGCTACTTTTGTGCGGCGCATGGCTTCGATGGCCTCGTCAGGCAGCGTAGATCCGTATTTTTCAAGCGCCTGCGCACCGAGGATCTGCGTTTCCCATGCAATATCGACGTCGGTCGATTCGACAATGCGGACCGTTGCCGCAACGATCTCCGGCCCAATGCCGTCACCGGGAATGAGTGTTATTGTGTGTTTCATTGAACTTATCTTTCGCTGCGTTGTTTTTCGATTGAGGTTTTTGTAATTATGTTCCTAGCATTAATTTACAAGCACATGGTTTAAACGACAAAGGACGAGCACGCATTTTGGCGATTTCTGATGTATTAATAGTTGGCGGCGGCGTGATCGGGTTAAGTATTGCCCGCGAATTGCACCGTAAAGGCGTAAAACGTATCACAATTTTGGAGCGCGGTTCGATCGGTCGAGAGGCTTCGTATGCCGCGGCTGGGATGCTGGCGCCGAATGCGGAGAACGATACGCACGATGATTTTTATGATCTGTGTGCGACCTCGTGTGCTTTATATCCGGATTTTGCTGCGGAGCTTTTATCGGAAACGGGTGTCGATATTGAGCTTGGGCGAAGCGGGACGCTTTATCTTTCTTTTAGCGAGGAAGACTTTAATGTGTTGAATGCCCGTTATTTGTGGCAGCGGGAAGCGGGTGACGCGGTGGAAAAGCTTTCGACCGTAGAGACACTGAAAGCCGAGCCTTTTGTTTCACCGGCGGTACTCGAAAGCTTATTTTTTCCGAATGACTGGCAGGTGGAGAATCGCAAGCTTTTGGAGGCCCTGCGGAGATATGCCGAACTGAATGGGATCGAGATACGCGAGCAAACCAAAGTTCGGTCGCTGATTTCGGAGAATGACAGGATTGTCGGCGTAAAGACCGACGACGAGACGTTTATTGCCGATGCGACTGTTCTTGCAACGGGTGCGTGGACTTCTTTCATCAAAATCGACGACGTGCCGGTGCCGATAGCCGTTAAACCAATACGCGGGCAGATGATAAGCTTTCATCCGCAGCAGAAGATGTTTCAAAAAGTGGTTTGCAGTCCGCGCGGTTACATCGTACCGCGGTCGGATGGGCGAATTCTGGCGGGTGCGACGGTCGAGGACGCGGGTTTCGATCAAACGCCAACCGAAGCGGGCACGAAGCAACTATTAAACACGGCCTTGGAAATTGCACCGGCCCTTGCTAGTTTCGATATCGTTGACAAATGGACGGGCCTGCGGCCATTCGCGGCAGACGGTTTTCCGGTTTTGGGTGCCGTGCCGGGAGCGGAAAATCTTTTTGTGGCGACTGCACACTATCGAAACGGTATACTTCTTGCGCCGATGACGGCGAGGCTTATTTGCGAGAAGATCGTTGACGGTGCGGCGTCAAAATATTTGGAGATTTTTGGTGTAAAACGGCGGGTGGCTTTGGACGCGAAGGGGTGACTTCTAACTGATAGCTTTGGATTATGCGGTTTTGCATTTGTATCACAATTCTTGTATTTGCGGCCGGTTTGCACGCTCAATCGCGGCGCGTGAATCCGAATCAGACGCCAAATCCGGCAACCTCGGCAGTACGCGCGACTAACGATCTGACCGTTAAGCAAATGTTTGACGAAGCAAATACTTACAACAAAACTAAATTCGCTGAGTACGAAGCGAAAAAGGTTCCGTACAGCGAAAGATTGAGGCTCCAGACCGAACGTGAGCAAAGGCAGATGGCGGCGAAATATGCTGCGATTGCCGGGACACGCACGGGAATGACGGGCGAGGATCTTTATCATTTAGGGCTTTTGCATTGGATAGCGGAGAATTTGGACGGAACGTCGGAGGCTCTTCGCAAATATCTTACCGCCGGCCAGATCGTTGCCGAAAAGGCGCAAACCGCGCGATCGGTTATTGCGATCATTGCGGCAAAACAAAGGAAATTTGACCAAGCATTGAGCTTTCTCGCCGAGTATTCGCGGAACCTGCCGACAAAGCTCAGCGAACGAACCCGGATGGAAAGCGAGATAGCTAAGGCGTACATCGCCGAGAAAAATGTAGCCGCTGCAACACCGTACGCCGCCGAGGCATATCGCTTCGCCAAGGTTATTTTACTGGACAGCGGAATGACGCAACGCGGTCTGGACGAGGTTCTGGATACGGGAATACTGTTTCATGCATGTCACAAATCCATAGGCAATTTTAAGGACGCGGATGAAGCTCTCGAAGATCTGCGAAAGACCGCGGCGTCCGTTGGATCGGTTAGTCTTTACTTTTATGCTGCGGACAAACTGATTACCTATCGGATCGAGACCGGACGCAAATCTTTGGCATTGGAAAATTACTTGACGTCATTGATCCAAGCGGGAAAAGATCTGCCGACGAAACCAACTCAAGACGAAGCCATAAGGCTTCTGAAAAAGCGGGAGAAGCAGTATAAGCTGCTTGGCGAAACCGCCCCCGAGCTGACAAGCATAGATCAGTGGTTTTCCGGTAAACCGCGAACATTGCAGGACTTACGCGGCAAGGTAGTGTTGCTTGATTTTTGGGCGACATGGTGCGGGCCGTGTTTCGACGCTTTTCCCTCACTGGCGGAATGGCATCGGGATTATGTGGGCGACGGGCTTGTGATCCTTGGCGCAACGCGTTATTACGGGCAGGGCGGCGGTTTTGATCTTGATGGCCCGAACGAGATCGCGTTTTTGAAAAATTTTAAGGCGAAATATGAATTGCCCTATGATTTCGTCGTGGCAAAGGACCAGACCTTGCAGCAGGCGTATGCCGCGACGGGCTTGCCAACGGCGGTGCTGATCGACCGCAAAGGCGTGATACGCTACATAGAAAGCGGGACGAACCCATCGCGTATAGAGGAAATGCGCGAGATGGTATTGAAACTGCT
>JAYSON010000026.1:0-1867 GCA_043722725.1 Chloracidobacterium sp. | reverse complement strand
TAAACCACCTTTTCCCAACCGCTGATAAAATTCTTTTCCGCCATTTCCGAAAAGAGTTTACGAGCTCCCTTTTCAGTCTTCGCAATCTTAATATCGCGTTCCAGCGGATTTTTTCGATTGGGACTGAAATCCGTCAGGTAAATTACGTATCCCGGAAATTCCGGCTTATCGTCTTTATTTGTTTTCCAGAGCAACAGCTTTCGCACCATCTGATTGCCGCGCATGGTTTTTGTATAAACCGTACGTTCCAGAAGAGTGCTTGCCGGTGCTTCGTCTTCGTGAGCCGGTTTCTCGACCTCAGCTACTTCGACAAGATCGGCCACCTGCCGGATATTCGTATCTTCAACGTTTGCTTCCTTATCGTCGCGCATCCGGACAAATTGCGGCGAGATAACGCTAACCAGCGGCATTCTCGACAAGGCCGAATAACGTTTGCCATCCCAATCAAGGACCATTCTTTTTACCGGCCCGCCCCGTGAACTCTCGGCGATGAGATCGAGACAGGACATTTCAATAACCGGTCCGGGGGCGATCATTTCATACGCGACGTAATCGTTATTGACCGCAACATAATCCGACGGAACAATTCGCCTTTTAAGCTCATCGGCGATAATGCGGCGATCCTCGTCCGAATATCCCCCGCCGACACGGCAAAGCTCGTGAAACGTTCCGTCGTGCCGTATTACCGCGACGAGCAAATCGTGAAGCAGGCCCTTCCTGTCTTCGGAGCCTTCGGAATAACCGATGATAGCGGCATCGAGATTGTGCCGGGTCTTGATCTTGTAATATCCGGCCTGATCGTGCCTGAGCACAATTCCTTCAGAACCTTCGCCGATAACCCAATCGGTAAAAATTTCCATCACGGCGTCAATCGTGTTTGCCACCTTATGTTCGACCGGATGGACAAGCTTGCCTTTCCCGAACAGGCTTTTGAGAGTTTCGAACACTTTCGCGGTCTTATCCACGGGTTTGCCATCGAGATCAATCACTTCAAAAACCGCAACGCCTATTTTTTCAAGCTGGGCTTTTGACGACGGCGAACGCAATATTCCTACAACGCCCGACACACGGTTGATCCTGGTCGTGTCGCCGGTTAAATAAAGCTCGGCGCCGAGCAGACATGATTTCACCTTTGCCTTTACCAAAAGCTTTTCGGCTTCGTCAAAGGCCGGCAGACCGACCCGAACCGTGCCGCCCGGATTAACCGAGATCATCTTCTTTCCGTCAAAAGCCAGGAGCGCGAATTCACCGTCATATTTGCGGGTCGCATAAAAACCTTTAGTTTTTGGAATCTTGTAAATGTCGTGGCCGGACAAAGCTTTCATGGCTCCGCTCAGACGGCGTCGATATTCCTGAGCCCGACCGTGTAGAGCGGGATCGGCAAGGTCGGTTGCCTTGCCAGTGCAGTAATCGAATTTGCACGAGAATTTAGCTTTGTCGAAATCAAGCTTCATCGACGACGATCTCCTTCGGTTTCTTTAACTCCATATTCGAGAGGTGAAGAATCAGACAATACGAATCACCTTTCACACGGCCTTCCAAAAATGCGTTGTACGGCCTACCGCCCCGGTTCATGACAACGGGGTTGTCGCCCTTCTCGCCGCCGCGAATCAGCAAAAGCGAATCCTTCTTATCGAGTTCTTTGGCCATCTCAAAAAGGAAATCGAAAGTCAGCCCGTTTACATGCACCAGCTGCTTTTTGTTGGTAAAAACAAATCGATTGACAGCTTCATCTTTCTTAATAAACTTCCCTGTCCACTTTAACGGGATGTCGCTATTCATGTTTTGAGGCTCTTTGCGGCGCGGCCGCCGTTCGCGCAGGCTTCCGTCGGGATTATTGATGACTTCAAATTCCTCTACCAGATGG
>JAYSON010000025.1:0-26100 GCA_043722725.1 Chloracidobacterium sp. | reverse complement strand
CAGAGTTGCGTACAGAGAGTGGCTTCGATACCGTAGTCGTAAACGTGTCATTGACAACGGATAGCTTCGAGCTAATCTCCGAGTCCATGCTGAGCAGGATCTTCGTCCCAGCCGGCAGCCGGTAGATAGAATCTACCTGAGCATTCGTTAAAGAAACATTTACAAAGAGCAAAAATAAAACTGCGAAGACTTTGGCAACACGAGCGTAGAAGTTCATCCAACCTCCATCTTCGCGGATTCTCAAACAACATCCGCGAAGCATATTGCAATGGCTGTGCCATTAGCGAAAAATTCAGCAGAAAACATTAAATCGCATTGATTTAACGCATTCTACCGTTTGCTGTCAAAGCTTGTCCATACTTTATGGTTACAATTTGGTGGATGGCATGCACGATTTCGGGCAGACACTTGCGATTGTGTTCCGTTCCACCGCACGTGAAACAACTGGAACAGGTGGAACGGGCTGGAACAAGCTTATTGAAGGATAGGATGGCCGCCGCCTCTGCTGTGATCGGCGGTTTCGTTGTATCGACGGCGATCGTTGTGAAAAAGGACGAGATGCTCGCCTTCAAACCGGACAACATCCGAAACGCGTTTGAAATCTTTTTTGTGATTTGCAATAACGAAGGCCGGCTGGTTGAACCCAACCACCATTCCGGCGGCGTAAATATAACCGCCCTGATCGTAATCCGTGCCTGCGTATTGAGCTGCTCCGACCGCGACATCAGGCGAATATTTACCTTGACTATCCTTATCGCGATCGGCTTTGGCGATAAATACGGTGTAGTCGGAGTAGTTTAACCGTCTGCTATATCGATTCTTTCGTGCAACGGTAAAAAGATCTGTCAATCCATAATCGATCGCTGAAAGCATCGCCGCCGAAGGCCGCTCGGCAGCGTATATGTTTGCTCCCCTCGCGGTCCGAACCGTAAAGGGAAATCTGTCTCCGGTGACGCTTTCAGCCTGAGCCAAAATCTGCCGGTTCTGAGCATTGGCGACATCGGCAGCACCAAACGCTAAAGTCAAAAGGAAAGCGGAGTGCATCAAAAAGTTGTAATTTCTCATTTTTCTCCTTTAATCGAAGGATATGTGACCGCAAGAGTCGTGCCAAGCAACAAAGCCCCACCGCAGTGAGGCTTCGTTGATTATTTACTTGATGGTACTGAGGGCGGGAATCGAACCCGCACGCCCCTAAAGGCACAGGATTTTAAGTCCTGGGCGTCTACCAATTCCGCCACCTCAGCCCGATTTATGAGATTATCACGAGTTTTATTCAATTCAAAACACCCAAAATCAACCGCTTTCAATTGGTGTGAGGCGGTTTAGAGTGTGGCTGATATGCTATCATTGGCTCGAAAGATATCTTAGGTAATTTGATGGATCAACTTGTTTGGATAATGTGGCTCGTACTGGGCGTCGGTCTGATCATCGCTGAAATTTTTACCCTCGGCTTCGTATTACTGTGGTTTGGTATCGGAGCGATCACCGCTGCTCTTGCCGGAATGCTCGGTGCACCTTTTGCGTTACAGTTCGCGGTTTTTGCAGTGGTTTCGATCGCATTGACGGCAATGTCCAGGACGATATTTGCGAAATATCTGTCGCAAAGTGACGAAAACACATTGAAAATGGGGGTTGATTCGATGCCGGGCCAGATCGGGACTGTCACAACCGCGAGCAAAGGGGCTTTGAACGAAAGTGCGGTAAAAGTTTACGGATCGACATGGACCGCATTTCCGGTCGATGGTGAAAGCATTTTAGTCGAAGGCGAGAAAGTAGAAGTGGTCAGTATCAAAGGTTCGTCAATTTACGTTCGCCGCGTGACGAACGAATTGCCCGGATGGCGCGATAAAGACTGACTATCAAAGAATTTCGGCGGTGTCCTGGTCGGCGGTATCGTGAATATTGCCGAGGTCGATCAATTCAAGCTGGACCTCTTCGCCTGACGGTTCGGGCAGATCATCTCCGGTCAGCTTCGCGAGAATAACTGTAATATTGTCCTCGCCGCCGTTTTCGTTTGCTTCGGTCACAAGCTCGGCACATGCAACCTCCAACTGCTCGATGTTTTCGGTAACGATCCTCTGCATGCTCGCCGCCGTCACTTTGTTCGATAAACCATCGCTGCATAGCAAGACAACATCATTCTTGCTTGGAGCAAGGCGAGCCGAGACCGGATAGATCTCGTTTTGCGCGCCTAGGGCCTGAAGTATCACATTTTTAAGCGTGTGCGTTTCGGCCTCTTCCGCGGAAATCTGTTGTGCGTCGATCAACTGCTGAACAAGCGATTGGTCTTTTGTGACCTGATAGATCTTGCCGTTTCGGACCAAATAAGCACGGCTATCACCGACCTGAATGATATCAACGGCGTTTGGTGTCAGACCCATTCCGGTAAATGTAGCACCCATGCCCTGGAATTGGGGGTCGCTCCGGCCCTGCTGATGAATTAGGTAATTTGCGTAGAGAGTCGCGTTATACAGCTTTGCTACCAAGTGATGTTCGTAGGCTTCCGGCGTAAGAGTTTCGTCGACGTCTTCGTGAAGGATCTTTTCGCAAACCGATTCCACGGCCATCTTGCTGGCGACTTCGCCGGCGAGAGCCCCGCCCATTCCGTCCGACACCGCAAGAACGACGCCATTGTCATCGACCTCAAAGTTCTGTGTTTCGATTACAAATGCGCCGTCGGCCTGAGCACCCGTCCAAGCCTTTGAACGGGTTATATTCAATATAAGGTAGTTGTCTTCGTTTCCCCGGCGTACACGGCCGATGTGCGAAGTCGCATGTATCTCGACAGTTAACATAAGTAACGAGTCAAGAGTCTATCGAGTCGTTAGGGTAGAGTCAAAATCAAAAGACCGACTCAAAACACTCGACACTCGACTCTCGACTAACTAAGCGCTTGATCTAAATCTTCGATTATATCCTCAACGTCTTCAATTCCGACCGAAATTCTTACCAACCCATCCGTTATTCCCAGCCGTTCTCTTGTCTCTAACGGGACAGAGGCATGCGTCATTGTGGCCGGGTGCGAGATCAAGGACTCAACTCCGCCCAGACTCTCGCCGAGAATACACAGCTTGACGTTTTCTAAAACCTTTTTTGCGTTGTCCAGCGAACCGGTTTCAAAGGCGACCATTCCGCCGAAGCCCGTCTGCTGGCGTTTTGCCAATTCGTGCTGCGGATGCGACGCCAATCCGGGGTAATAAACCTTTTGCACCGAAGGATGTTCGGCAAGAAAATTAGCTACGACACGCCCGTTCCTGTCATGAGCCTCCATTCGGACCGCAAGGGTTTTTGTGCCGCGTAAAACGAGAAATGAATCGAACGGCGAAAGTATTGCACCTATTCCGTTCTGAACAAATTTTATCCACTCGGCGTCTGTCTCATCATTGAGGGCGACGAAACCGCCCACGCTGTCCGAATGGCCGTTGAGATACTTCGTCGTGGAATGCACTACGATATCGACGCCCAAATTTATCGGCTTCTGAAAATAGGGCGACATGAAGGTGTTATCGCAAACCACCTTAGCGCCGTGGGCATGTGCAAGGCCCGAAACCGCCAGAAGGTCGGTGACGGTCATGACCGGATTTGTCGGTGTTTCGACAAAAACCATTTTCGTGTTCGGCTTAAAAGCTCTTTCGAGATTTGAAACGTCCGATGTGTCCGACAAATCGAATTCAACGCCATAATTCGACAATATTCTGCTGAAAAGACGAAACGTGCCGCCGTACGTATTGTCGCCCAACACGACATGCTCGCCACCCTTTACAAGTTTGAGCACGGCATCGATCGCCGACATTCCGGAAGCAAATGCGTATCCAAAACGCGCGTTTTCAAGGGCTGCGATGTTCGTCTCGAGAGCTGAACGGGTGGGATTCTGCGTTCGGGCATATTCAAAGCCCTTGTTTTTACCGAGGGCTTCCTGCGCGTAGGTTGAAGTCTGGTATATCGGGACACTCACGGCACCCGTGGCAATGTCAGGCTCGTTACCGGCATGAATTGCAATTGTCGAAAAGCCCATAACAAGCGCAGAAACAATTTAAGATGAAAGTTTGATCCGCAATTAAAAAGCAGGATTTAGGTGAACAAATCCCTCGTTTTAACGAGTTTTTATGGTAACTTGCCAGGTTGAAAAATGCAAACACGAAAAATTCGCACCCGCAAGGTTAGGATCAATTCCGAAGGTAGGAAAAACGTTGCTCGTTTGCAGTATTTCGTTCATAGTCGGAGATCTTTTCTTCATGCTCCAGCGTCAAGGCGATGTCGTCAAGGCCATTCAACAAACAGTGTTTTCGAAACGCATCAATATCAAAGCTTGCACCTAAACCGCGATTGTCGTTTACAGTCTGCGTTACCAGATCGATCGACAGTTTATACTGCGGGTCTGCTTCGGCCCGTTCGGCTAATTCGTAAACCTCATTTTCGCCAAGAGCGACCGGCAGAAGGCCGTTTTTCAGGCTATTATTATAGAAAATATCGGCGAAACTAGATGCGATAACGACCCGAAAGCCGTGATCCAACAGACTCCACGGAGCGTGTTCACGAGAACTGCCACAGCCGAAATTCGCACCGGTGATAAGGATCGACGATTCGTCAAAGCGGGTATCATTCATGACGAATTCAGGGTTTGGCGTTCCGTCCGAATTGAACCGCCAATCATAGAAAAGAAACGCTCCGTAACCGGTTCGCTCGATGCGCTTTAGAAACTGTTTTGGGATTATCTGGTCCGTGTCGATATTAGATCGATAAAGTGGCGTCAGCGTTCCGGAATGTTCTGTAAATTTGATCACGAGGCTTTGATTAACTATTAAAGTTCCAGTCGCGCACATCGACAAAATGGCCTGCAATCGCGGCCGCCGCAGCCATCGCCGGGCTTACCAGATGGGTCCGGCCGCCGCGTCCTTGCCGTCCTTCAAAATTACGGTTACTGGTCGAGGCGCAGCGTTCACCTTCGGCCAAAATATCGTCGTTCATCGCAAGGCACATCGAACACCCGGCGTCGCGCCATTCAAATCCTGCGTCGAGAAATATCTGTGCAAGGCCTTCCTGTTCCGCCTGCCGTTTAATCATCATCGAACCTGGAACAACCATGGCATTGACCTTTCCGCTGACTTTATATCCTTTGGCTACCTTGGCGGCTTCGCGTAGATCTTCGATTCGCGAATTTGTACACGATCCGATAAATGCACGGTCAATTTTGATATTGTCGATCCTTTGCGATGGCTCAAGTCCCATGTATTCGAGAGCACGCTTGTGCGATTTACGTTCGTTCTCGTCTGTAGAATTTGAAATGTCCGGCACTTGCTGTGTTATCGGAGCCGACATTCCGGGCGAAGTTCCCCAGGTCACGAACGGTTCGATTTCTGCGGCATCGATTACGATAGTTTTATCAAAGAACGCACCATCGTCGCTCGGAAGTTTGCGCCACGCTTCAACCGCTCTTTCCCATTGATCGCCCAATGGAGCAAATCGGCGACCTTTCAGGTATGCGAAAGTTACGTCATCCGGTGCGATCAGCCCCGCTTTTGCGCCCGCTTCAATACTCATATTGCAAACGGTCATTCGGCTCTCCATCGATATGTTCTTGATCGCCGATCCACCGTATTCGATAACATGGCCCGTGCCGCCATCGGTGCCTATACGATTAATGATCGCCAGAATCAAATCTTTTGATGTAACGCCGAATGGAATCAGGCCCTCTACATTAATGCGGAAATTTCTCGATTTTTTCTGCTGAAGGCTTTGTGTTGCAAGGACGTGCTCGACTTCGCTTGTGCCGATACCGAATGCCAGGGCGCCGAATGCACCGTGAGTAGAAGTGTGCGAATCGCCGCATACGATCGTCATGCCCGGCTGCGTAAGTCCTTGTTCAGGACTAAATACGTGAATTATGCCCTGTTCGATTGCATCTAGATCATAGAGCTTAACGCCGAATTCTTTGCAGTTTGTTCGCAGCGTTTCCACCTGTTGCGCAGCTATCGGATCTTTGAACGGGAGATTTCGGTTTCTGGTTGGGATTGCGTGATCGATTGTCGCGAATGTGAGATCCGGGCGGCGGACTTTTCTATCTTTAAGCCGCAAACCTTCAAAAGCTTGCGGCGAAGTGACTTCGTGGATCAGGTGTAGATCGACGTATAGCAGCGATGGCTTGTCCGCTTCTTCATGGATGAGGTGCGATTCCCAAATTTTGTCGTAAAGCGTTTTCATCGTACCTATACAGCATGAAATGCGTAATTGATGTTAGCACTTTCTACCGCATAGCCGCTGACAAGCCTACCCATTTCGACCGTCGAGACTATCTTCGAGCAGTTAACGGCGGCAATATCGGCTGTTCTATAGCCTTCGTCAAGAACTTTCGCGATCGCATCTTCAACGGCGTCTGCAGCAAGTTCGTTTTTGGCCGAATGACGAAAAAGCATAGCTACCGATGCTATCGCTCCGAGCGGATTTGCAATGTTCCTTCCAGCGATCTGCGGTGCGGCGCCATGTACCGGCTCATACAGCCCGATTTCGGATCCGATAGTCGCCGACGCTAGCATCCCGAGCGAGCCGGTGAGAACAGCGGCCTCGTCGGATAGAATATCGCCAAAAAGATTCTCGGTTAAGATGACGTCAAATCGGGAGGGATCGGTCACAAGATGCATTGCACACGCGTCGACAAAAAGATGATCTAACTCGACTGTCCGAAATTCGGCCCCAACGCGGGTTACAGTTTCACGCCAAAGTTGCGATGTTTCAAGGACGTTGGCTTTATCGACCGAAGTAACCTTTCGCCGCCGGCCGAGGGCCGATTGGAACGCAACACAAGCAACTCGCTCGATCTCCGAAACGGAGTATCGCATTGTATTGACGGCTTCGTTCCTGTTTGCGGCAAAACCGCGTGGTTCACCAAAATACAACCCGCCGAGTAGTTCGCGGACGATCAAAAGATCTGTCCCCGCAAATACTTCAGGCCGCAGGGGGGAAGAATCGATCAATGCCGGGATCGCCTTGGCCGGACGCAAGTTCGCAAAGCCGCCCAATGCTTTTCGCAGTCCCAAAAGTCCCTTTTCGGGGCGGTGCTCCGGCAGCAGTTCGTCAAACTCGGGCGAACCGACCGCGCCCAGCAATACGGCGTTGCTGCCCAGACACGCCTGAAGTGTTCGTTCCGGCAGCGGCGAACCTTCCTCACGGATCGCGGCCCCGCCTATCAAATGTTCCTCGGTTTCTATGACAAGGTCGAATGTGCCAGCAACATCCTTAAGAACACGAACCGCTTCGCGGGTTACTTCGACTCCGATTCCGTCTCCGGGTAATACAGTGATTTTCATACAAAAGTCTTTATCTAAGCGGCAAGCACCGCAATATTACGATCCAGCACAATCCCAAGCAGGTCCTGTTCGTAAATATTCTTCTTGCGGTCGGCGAGCGTAACGAAACGCGAATATATCTCCGATATCTCATCGGGATCGAAGCTGAAACCCATTTCTTCATATCGCGAAGATAGCGCGTGCCGGCCAGAATGTTTTCCCAGCACAATATCATTTTTAGCGAGGCCAACCGATTCGGGAGTCATTATCTCGTAGCAAAGCGGGTTGCTCAAAACTCCGTGCTGATGAATACCGGCTTCGTGTGCAAAAGCGTTGCGGCCGACGATAGCTTTATTGGGCTGAACGCCGAAACTGATGATTGACGACAGAAGTTCGCTTGCAGGGAATAGCTGGGTCGTATCGATATTATTTTCGTAAGGAATCTTGTCCGAGCGAACCGCACAGGCCATTATCACTTCTTCCAGCGACGCATTTCCCGCCCGTTCGCCGATGCCGTTGATCGTACATTCGATCTGTCTGGCTCCTGCTTCGATCGCGGCCAGGCTGTTGGCGACCGCAAGGCCGAGATCGTTATGACAATGGACGCTGATCGTCACGTCTCTATCGCCGACCACGCGGTCTTTTATCGTTCTAACTAAATTTGCGAACTCTGTCGGCAATGTGTAACCGACCGTATCCGGTACGTTCAGAATCGTCGCACCTTCCGCGACAGCCACACTGAAAACTTCGCAAAGGAAATCGACATCGCTCCGTGTAGCGTCCTCGGCGGAAAACTCGACTTCGTCCGCCAGGTTTTTAGCGATCCGAACGGACTGTTCAGTCATTTTCAAGACTTCGGCCCGCGTTTTCTTTAGCTTGTACTGCAGGTGGATATCAGACGTTGCGACGAACGTGTGTATTCGCGATCTGTTTGCACGGTTTAAGGCGTCGGCTGCTCGATATATATCTTGATCTACCGTCCGGCACAATGCAGCGATCGTGGCTTTCCGGCATTCGGCCGAAACTGCCCGTACCGCCTGAAAATCGCCTTCGGATGCGATTGGAAATCCAGCTTCGATGACATCGACGCCCAACAGTTCAAGCTGACGAGCCATCTTAGTCTTTTCGTCTAAATACATCGAACAGCCCGGCGACTGCTCGCCGTCCCGTAATGTGGTATCGAAAATCGCAATCTTTTCAGCTTTCATATAACTCTCCGTCAAGCAAAATGGGGTGTTTAATCGAAAAAACGACCTCAGAGCCAAATCTTATATTGCCCAAATGGTCAAAGTCAATATTATGTATTCGTTTTTTGCATAATATATTATAATATGTGAATCATCGTTTAGATTAAATGTTATTCTCGTATTAGCCCTAGTTTTATTACCCTTCGTTCTTGCGGGAACGCATTGGCTTTAGCCGGAGTCTCACATAAGTTTTGTTCGAAAATCTATGGACATTAACCAACTCGAAGTTTTAGTTACGGTGGCGCGTGAAAAGAGCTTTTCCCGTGCCGCGGAAATACTTGATCGAACGCAGCCGGCCGTCAGCCAAGCCATCCGGCGGCTCGAAACGGAGATCGGCGAAACGCTGTTCGATCGCTCATCCAAGGACGGTACGCTGACGTATGCCGGCGAGGTTCTAGTCGGGTACGCCCGGCAGATGTTGAATCTCCGGCATACGGCCAGTAACGCGATTAAAGAACTTCGCGGAATTCACAAAGGAAAGGTCACGATCTCAGCAAATGAGCATACCGTGTTTTGCCTTTTGCCGGTCATTCGTGAATTTCGCGAACGTCACCCGAATATCAAGATCGAGGTCCAACGCGGCGTCGCGAGCCGAATTCCAAAAGAGATAACCGCGAGGGAAGTTGAATTGGGGGTTATCTCGTTTAAGCCTAACGACAATTCGCTGAGGTCAGTTTCGATCCTTACCGACGAGTTGCTACTGATCGTTGCACCTACTCATCCCTTTGCTTCACGTAAATCAGTGTCGGTCAAAGAGCTTGGCGATGAGATATTTATTGCCCACAACGCGATTTCGCCTTACAGGCAGAAAGTTATCGAAACCTTCGAGAAGAACAACACAACATTAAATATCGCGGTTGAATTACCCTCGCTCGAAGCCATCAAAAAGCTTGTTGAGACGGGAATCGGAGTCGCGCTTGTACCAAAACTGACTGCGAGAGTTGAGATTGGAAACGGACATCTTGTCGGATTGTCCGTCTCCGAGATGAAGTTTGAACGAAAGCTCAATATTATTTATCGCCGCAACTCGGTGCTCTCGCACGCGGCTGAAGCTTTTCTGAAAACAGCGAAGGAGATGAGCAAGCAATAGACTGTTTTGGCGGTTGGCGCGAGTGCCGCAAAAAAATGATATGAAAATCAAAAATTGAGTTAGAATAATTTTCAACTTGAATCCGAACAAACTTGAGTATTCCAGAGCCTTTAATTTCCGATTAAAAGTCTGAATGCGATACGACTGTTAAATCACCCCCTTTTTCAAAAAGCTTATGTTTAAACAATTTACACTCGGCATCGAGGAAGAATTCCAGATCGTTGACCCAACGACGCGGGAATTGAAATCACACGTTTCGGAAATTCTGGAAGAAGGTAAACTGCTTCTGGGCGAAAAGATCAAGCCGGAGATGATCCAATCGATGATCGAGGTAGGCACGGGCGTGTGTGCGAATATTCAGGAAGCGCGTGAGGACATAACCACGCTTCGCTGCATCATTTCGAGTCTTGCCCGTAAAAAGGGAATGGAGATCGTCGCTGCTTCGACGCATCCGTTTTCAAAGTGGTCCGAACAGGAGATATACGATGGCGACCGTTACAAGCTGCTGGTTGACGAGCTGCAAATGGTAGCACGAAGTTTGCTGATTTTTGGCGTTCACGTCCACGTCGGCGTGCCCGATCTCGACCGGCGTATCCAGATCATGAACGCGGCCAGATATTTCCTGCCGCACGTTCTTGCGCTAACCACTTCATCGCCATTCTGGCTCGGATTTAACACCGGACTGAAATCGTACCGCTGCGAAGTTTTCAAAAAATTCCCGCGAACAGAGATACCCGACCATTTCGAGTCCTATCAGCAATATCAAGCATATGTCGATCTGCTTGTTAAGATGAACTGCATTCAAAACGGCTCGAAGATCTGGTGGGACGTGCGGCCGCATCACCTGTTCCCGACGCTTGAGTTTAGAATTTGCGATATCCCAACCCGCGTTGACGACACGATCGCTGTCGCCGCGCTGTTTCAGGCGATCGTTGCAAAACTAAATTTGCTGACAGACGGCAATCTCGGATTTCGCATCTACCACCGGCGGCTGATCCTCGAAAACAAATGGCGGGCGATTCGGTACGGTTTGGACGGAATGCTGCTCGACCTCGGAAAGCAGAAAGAAGTTCCGGTAAAAGACCTCATCCGCGAGCTGCTCGAATTCGTTGACGACGTGGTCGATCCGCTCGATTCGCGTAAAGAGATCGAACACATCCACACCATCCTCGACCGCGGCACCTCAGCCGATGAGCAACTAAAGGTTTTCGAAGAATCAGGCGGCGATTTTAACGCCGTGGTGGATATGCTGATCAAGAATACCCTGGAGAATGTTCCTGAGAAGTGTTTTGATTAGCGCGCGACTGTTCGAATTGCTATTACTCGACGACTCATACTGACTGGTTAAAAATGACTTGCTACAACTGTGCTTTCAGACTTTCCGCGCTTTGAGTCAGAGGCTCGCATCCGAAATTGCCGCTGTAACCATCAATAGCACGATCAATGGCATCTTCGATTAAGCTTGCTTTTATCATTTCCGCTAACCGCATTACGACGAACTCGTCCAATTTCATTTTGCGAATGCCGACCCCGCCCGCATTCAGGCGGTCTTCATGCCTTTTTCCTTCTTCATCTACCGCCCAGCGACTTTGATCCCAACCGTCATAACCATTCGCTGACCAGAAATGCGTCACGTCAGACGCATCACTTCAAAATAATGGTCGCCACGAATATAGGACATAAAGACGATTTCACTTTTTTGCTTGTTTCAGAGACAAAATATGCTGAACGTTGGAATTCAGGTGGCCGCGCGAGCAGCCTTCAAGCTGGATTTGATCCTTGAACTTTTGAGAGACGATCAATCGGGGTTCACCTGCAATGACTTGTTAGACGACAGCGTTGTCGGATTCAAGTATCGGTAAAGAGATAAAATCACTTAATGTTTCATTTTCGACCTGGACTTTGGGAGCATCAGTGAGGGGCCTTTCAAATCAGCAGGTAAAATCTCGAACAGCACATGTTGTACGGGCATGTTAGCCTTATTGTATACCTCATGACTCACATCCCCCGACTCAAAGAAGTAATCCCCCGGGCCGTAAATAATGGTTTTGTCCGGCATGACATATGTCATATAGCCAGAGGTGACGAGGCGAATGCCAGGACCAACGTGATTATGCTCGCCAATATGTCCTCCCGGTTCTAAAGTTAACTCCGTCACTCTCAATTTGTACTTACCGTTAAGTTCCGTCAAATAGCCGGAAAGCACGCTCGCAAATTTGATATTCGCCGCTAGACCTTTGGTCTCCACCTTCGCGGGTTCTTGAGCGAACGAACCCGTTATACAAACCATGACTACGAGCAGCTTGAAGATGTACTTCATTGGTTATCTCCTTATTAACGGAAGGTATAAGACATGGATGCTTCTATGACAAAATCTGATGCTGAGTCAATGGCCGCCTAGAGACCGTTAACTTCTTTTTAGCCTACACTCAATAAGATGTTGTCTAACTACTTATTAACACCGATGCCGTTGATAATACGACAGTTTGGGCGTGTTATCAACGTAGTTAACTTAGGAGATATCTTACAATGATTTCTTATGTTTAAGGCCAAGCTTTAAGAAATTCTCAAACAAAATGCGCCCGTCGCGGGATTCGTTTGGGTGTTCCCAGCGGGTGGGGTTTTTTGACCAGTCTTCGAAGGATTTTTCGAGGTGAAACTGGACGGCGTAGATCAATTGGCCGCCGGAGTTTTTGACCATCATCTGGTTTTTGCAGAGGTAGGAGGTGGCGAGGAGTTTGAAGCCTTCGGGCACGCCATCGACCTGTACGCCGTGATTTTGCCAGACGCGCAAGATGTCGTCTTCTTTTGTGTAGTCCTGCCAGATACCGGAGGATTCGTCTTCAATTCCGGCAAAGATCGGATCGGTGCTGTCGACGATCTTTATGAAGCGGTACTGGTATTCGACCAGCCGGTTCGTTCGTTTTTCGGAAAGTTCGAGATCATCAAGGGTCTTTAATTCCGAGCCGAAAGCCACAGCGACTAGCTGATGCGCACCGCAAATGGCGAGGACCGGAATTTTCGTTTCTTTGACAAAATCGCCAAATTGGGACAGATGATCCGGGTTGTAGTAGTCGAAATCGCTGAACGTACCGCTCAGAACGATTGCATCCGGGTTGAAAGATTTTGCCGCCTCCGCAACCTCGGATAAATGAACGGTCAAAGTTTTCGGCTGCTTTACAAGGCGAAGTACGTTATTGGCGATGTTGTTGCATGCCATCCCAGAGACTTTGCGCTCGAATTTGAGCTTGCTTTCGGTCGTGCCGTTCCAGTCCTCATGCGCTAGCGGTGAAAGGTCCGATTCGTAACGCAGAAGGCTGTTGACGATCAACACGCTGGCATGCTCGATCTTCTTTTCGATCGGCTCATAACGGCAAAAAGCCCGCTTGTTATATGGGAAGGGTAATTCTTCGGAAACCGTTGTCTTTGCCACACCGTCTAACATAAACGTTAATTCTACGCGAAATTGTCCGGAAATTGAAACATCAATTTCCAGCCCTTTAATGATTATATCAATTATTTCTTTGCTTGGTCGATTGTTTAAACTCAGGCATCGTCTCGCCAGCACCAAGCTCGGCGATCTCAACGCGGATTTTCCGGATTACTCCCGCACGAGCACGTCCCTTTGCCTGCGGCGATTTTCCCCTAACGCTTTCTTCATGGATAAGTAGCAATTTTTGCCAGCCGACTTCGAGTTCGTCTGCAAGCACGGAGATCTTTGTTATGTCGTATGGAATCGCAATATTCCGGCAGCCGATGCGTGCAAAGACTCGCAAATACCTTGCAGTCGCGAGGTCCGGACAACTGTACCGGTTTTTTCCGACCTTAAGCTCGATGCCGAGAAGGGTGTGCAGGATCTCGGCCGCGTTTCCACGTTCGGGTACGTCCATTGCGAACGAACGCGTCCTCTGCACACGAACCTTTTCACGATAGATCAGCGGGATCCAATCGTCACCTAACTGTTCGCAAATATCGGGGACTGATTCCATGAAGTTGAAGGTAAAGCAGCGTTCCGTTGCGAAACGGACTGAGGAAGGTTACACAGTATAGGACGTGAAAACTCCGAGATTAAAGTACTTTTATTCAGGCTTATTTCGACATCGCTCCGACGATCCGGGTTTGCTGCGAGAATTTGTCGATCACGCTGTCACTAAATAGGCCGAAATAAAACACGCCGATGACCGCGATCAAAAGTGCAGCGGCAAGCCCGACCGGCATTTTAGGTTCAAGCCATTGCGTTGTCCGGTCGCGGAAGAACATGACCACGATAAGACGCAAATAATAATATGCCGAAATTGCCGTATTGATGACGGCGGCGACAACGACTATTGTCAGCAGAACGCTTCCGGCTTCGAGTGCCGGGCGGAAAACCAGTACTTTGCCCATAAATCCGGCAGTGAGCGGGATTCCCAAAAGACTGAGCATGAACAGCGACAGCGTAAACGACAGGACAGGCGATTTAAAGCCGATGCCGTTGTAGTCGTCGAACTCAGTGCGGCGGTCGTTCTTTTGGCCCAAAAGCGTGATTATCGCGAAGGCTCCGAGATTGGTTATCGCATAGGTCAGCATGTAAAAGGCGACGGACGCGATCGCCTCATCGCGGGCCGCGAGCGTTTTCGCCGCACCGGCGCCGAGAAATCCGACGAGCGCGTAACCGGCGTGGGCGATCGACGAATATGCGAGCATTCGCTTGATGTTGTTCTGCATCATCGCCGCGACGTTGCCGACGGTCATCGTCAAGATCGCCATGACGCTAAGAGCCGTGATCCACGTTTCGTGCAAAAGGCCCGAAGCCTGAACGCCCGCGATCAGCGGAAAGCCGAGAACGAATACGCGCAAAAATGAAGCAAAAGCCGCGGCCTTCGAGCCCGTAGCCATAAAGCCTGTGACGGGACTTGGAGCACCCTCGTAAACATCGGGGGTCCAGATGTGAAACGGAACCGTTGCGACCTTGAATCCGAAGCCGATTATGAGCATCGCTGCGCCGATCAATAATAGGGCAGGGAAGTTGGCGTCCGCTGTTTTTGCGGCGATCTCGGTCAGGTTTGTTGATCCGGTCGCGCCGTAGATCAGCGCCATTCCATAAAGTAAGAAAGCCGAAGCGAACGAGCCGAGAATGAAATATTTCATCGCCGATTCGTTCGATTTGAGGTCAGATTTGCGGAACCCGGCCATGACATACGTCGCGATCGAAAGAGTTTCAAGACCGAGAAAGATCACGACAAGATCGTTGCCCGATGCCATCAACATCATCCCGAAAGTCGCGAACATGAGCAGGGCGTGATATTCACCGACTGCAATCTTTTCGTTATCCACCCAAACCGTCGAGATCAGAATCGTCATTCCGGTAACTAACAAAAAGACGAACGAAAATGCCATTCGCAGATTGTCGTGGGCGATCATTCCGTTCCACGCGGATGCGGGAAGGCCGGCGGTGCCAGTCCACATCGTCGCCAATATTACCGCCGAGACCACGAGCCCGACCAGCGAGACGATGCCCGTTACACGACGCTGCTTCGGGAAAAAACTGTCGTAAACCATCGCGACGATGCCCGCGAGAGCGACAACAAGTTCCGGCAAAATTATCGAAACGTTGGCGTTAGGATTTACAAGGTCTGCTAAAAAAAATGCGTTCATCTATTTGATAAAATTGCTTGCCGTTCCGGGCTTTTGATGATCACTGCCTCGGCATGCTCGACCTCGCCGCCGGCCCGATGCATTATACGCTGCTGGATCGCGACGACCGAATCCTTGGTCGCATCAAGGAACGGCTGTGGATACACGCCCATAAATATCATTAAAAACAGCAGCGGCACCATCAAGCCGATCTCGCGCCAGCTAAGATCGGCTAGATGCTTGTTTTTCTCTCTATTTACCTTACCGAAGAAAACACGCTGGATCATCCAGAGAAGGTAAACGGCTGCGAATATCACGCCCGTGCCCGCTGCCATTGTGGCAACATAGTTCCAGTTCCAATTTAGAAATGTAAAAGCATCCAGCGCATGCGATTTGAACATCCCGACCATGATCAGAAACTCGCCGACAAACCCATTCAAAAAGGGAAGCCCGACAGACGACATCGCGGTGATGACGAATATCGTTGCATAGATCGGCATCACATTTGCCAGCCCGCCAAATTCGCTGATCGCACGAGTGTGACGACGTTCATAGATGAAGCCGACGAGCAGAAACAATGCACCGGTCGAAACGCCGTGGCTGAGCATTTGGTAAACCGCACCCTGCATGCCCCATTCGGTAAACGAGAACATTCCGAGAATGACAAAACCCATGTGAGCGACCGACGAATATGCAACGAGCCGCTTCATATCAGGCTGGACCATAGCGACCAATGCACCATAAATAATTCCGATGATCGCCAGCACGATAAATAACCATGCCCATTCGCGGCTCTGATCCGGAAATAGCGTGAAACAGAAACGCATTATGCCGTAGGTTCCCATTTTCAGCAGCACGGCTGCAAGAATGACGGAACCAGCCGTCGGAGCTTCGGTATGAGCGTCGGGCAGCCATGTGTGGAACGGAAACAGCGGAACTTTTATGGCGAAGGCGATCGCAAACGCCATAAACAGAAACGTTCCGGCGGTTGCGGAAAACACCATGTTGCCGAGTTTTAAGGTATTAAGAAGCGTGACGAAATCGAAGGTGCCGACGCCCGTCGCATCGGCGTGCAGATAATACAGCGATATTATCGCCACCAACATCAGCAAGCTGCCCAAAAACGTAAAGATAAAAAACTTTACGGCAGCGTAAATGCGGTTTTCACCGCCCCAAATACCGATCAAAAAGAACATCGGGATCAGCGACGCTTCGAAAAATAGATAGAAGACAAGCAGATCGAGCGAGACGAATACGCCGAGCATCGCGCTCTCAAGCAGCAGCAGAAAAATATAGAACGCAGTCCGTTTTTTCTCGACGGCATGCCAGGCCGAAATAACTGCAATCGGCATAATGAACGTCGTCAGGATCACCAGCCAAAGGCTCAAGCCGTCAACACCGACGTGATAATTTGTGTTGATCGACTTTATCCACGGAACATTCTTTTCAAAGAGGAAGCCGCTTGCCGACACGGCACCCTTATCAGCCAACAAAAGCAGCGAAACCAGAAAGTTGAGAAGCGTAAAGAAAAGCGTCACCCACTTCAACTGGCCTTCCTTTTTCCAGAACATCTGGTGGGCAAGCGTCAAGACCGCTCCAACCACGGGAAGCAGGATCAATATGGTTATTAGGTTTTCGGTAATAAAGTCCATTCGTAAACGGGTATCAATAACTATTAAAGCTGAATTCCTGCCTTTGATAAACGGAAACCGGTTTCCCGCCTTTCTCTGCTGGTATAAATCTCGTCTTTTTTGCCGCTTCGACTGCCGCATCTGAAAATGATTTTGGAGCTTTGCCCACCACGTCAACACTCGACACACGTCCGGTGGCTGAAAGAAGGAGCTTTACTTTGATTTTTTCATCAGAGCCCCGCGAACCATTGCGTGGAAACTTTGGTCGTTGGGTGTATAACATGGCCGGTCCTCTGTCAGCATCCTTGGACTCAATCACTAATGCATCGTAGGCAAGAGGTGGCTGCTGCTCGGCAATATCTGCCAGCCTGACCGATTTCGCACTTTTTTCAAGGTTTGGAAAGATCACGACTTTTTCATTGACAAGAGTTACCGAGTTGAAAAAATCTTTAAGTATCTTGTCATCGGCCGACTTCGCAATAGCCTTGGCTACATAAAGGCGGTCTTTATAGCGAAAAAACTGTTTCTTAGAAAAATAAGTCCGAAGCGGCCCGGAAAACTGAAGGAAGGTAAACGCATTTACAACCTCGTTCTTCTCAGCGGGCGACTTCTCTCGTGAGATCATGCTCTTCAATATTCCTTCCGCGTCCCCTTCGTAGTATTCAACGATAAGAGCGACACCGTTTATGTAGCGCCAAACAACGATTTTCTTCTCGACCCTGGCCCGGCTTTCGCCCGTCTTGAAATTGCCGTCGGCTATCGCCTCATGCCCTTCGGGCAGGTACGCCAGAAATTCATTATTCTTTCCGGCAACAGGTTGCCATTTCAAACTTTTGAATGGAGCCTGAGGGTTTCCTTTATCAAGCTGAGCGCAGATGCTATTCGCTTGTGCGATTAGCATCACTGGACAAAGCAAAAATTTGAGCAAATCAAGCATCGTCCTAACCAATAAGCTTCAACCCGTAATAAATGAAATAGCCAAGCACTACGATAGCGCCGAGCATAATAAAGGCCGCATAGCTGCGGACAAATCCGACCTGCAGGTGCCTGACCAAATTGCCGAGTTCGGACACAAAATAGCCTATGCCGTTGACGATGCCGTCGATGAAGCCGAGATCGAAGCCCTTCCACAAACCTTCGCGTGACAATTTTGTAATCGGATCGACAATATAGCCGTTGTAAAGTTCATCGATGCGCCATTTGTCTTCAAGGATTTTCGGCATTTTGCGAAGCGGTGTTTTGCCGAAAAGAGCGATGCCGATACCAATGCCGGACAAGGCCAGTAACACGGACAGCGCGGCAAGAAGCCTTTCATTGCGAAGTTCTTCCGACGCATGCTCGGCGTGGTCTGCTGCGGCGGCACCTTCGGTTTTTGGAGCCGAAGCGTAAAAATGTTTGACCTCTTTTGATTCTACCGAACTAGCATCCCGGCCGCCCTTATGGCCTACTTTTGCGATGACCGGTTCGAGCGTGTGCTCGAAAACATTCGGGATCGCACCGCCGCTAAGTGAGTAGGGCACGCCGATCAAACCACCGACCGTTGAAAGAACGGCTAAGATAACGAGCGGCACAGTCATCGTCCACGGCGATTCGTGCGGTTTGAAATCGTGTGGAAGTGCGTGGTGATGCTCGTCATCGTCGCTATCGTCATTGTGGGCATCCAATGTTAAACCACCCGCTACCGCAGGTGGTTCTGACTCGGTGTATGCGTGAACCTCAGCCAGTTCATCGTGAAATCGCTCGGTTCCGAAGAACGTCATCCACATCATCCGCGTCATGTAAACGGCGGTCAGCACGGCTGTGACCAAACCGACGATCCATAGAACGTAATTCCATGGTTCAGGCAGATTCGGTGCGGCAAATGTTTTGTAGAGTATTTCGTCCTTTGAAAAGAACCCGGCCCAGATTGGTATTCCGCAGATCGCAAGCCAGCCCATCATCATCGATATAAAGGTGACCGGCATATACTTGCGGAGATTTCCCATCTTTCGCATGTCCTGCTCGTGATGCATTCCGTGAATGACCGAACCCGAACCGAGAAAGAGTAGTGCCTTAAAAAACGCGTGCATCATGACGTGAAAGATGGCCGCGATAAACGCCCCAACACCGCAGGCAAGGAACATGTATCCAAGCTGCGATACGGTCGAATACGCGAGAACTTTCTTGATGTCGTTTTGGGCGAGACCGATCGTCGCCGCGAAGATCGCTGTTGCGGCCCCGATGATCGCGACGATGAACATCGCCGTCGGAGCATTTTGAAATATAGCATTGCAGCGGACGACCATGTAAACGCCGGCCGTGACCATCGTTGCGGCGTGTATCAAAGCCGAAACCGGCGTCGGGCCGGCCATCGCGTCCGGCAGCCATGTGAATAACGGAATCTGTGCGGATTTTCCCGTCGCACCGATAAACAATAGAACAGCGACCGATGTGACGCCGCCAGCAAAGATCGCTCCCCCGGCAAAAGGCTCCTGGGCCATTTGAGCAAAGATATTCAGTGCACTAGCGACCTGCACGCCGTCAATCGATTTGTCATAAAACGAGATCGTGCCCGTCAGCGTAAAGATCAAAAATATCCCGATCAGCACGCCCCAGTCACCGATACGGTTCATCACGAAAGCCTTTTTTGCCGCCTCGCGTGCCTCGTTTTTGTTCAAATAAAAACCGATAAGCAGATACGAGCACAGCCCGACGCCTTCCCAACCGACGAACATCAGCAGAAAATTATCCGCCAAAACGAGCGTCAGCATCGAGAACATAAATAGGTTCAGATACGCAAAAAACCGGTAAAATCCCTTGTCGCCATGCATGTAGCCGGTTGCGAATATATGGATCAGCAGTCCGACAAATGTAACGAACAGTGCATAGATCCCGCTTAACCGATCCATTCCGAGAGCGAAATCGGCCCGGAAGCCGCCGACGTTCATCCATGTCCAAATATGATCGAGAACCGGCTGATTGTTCTGTGCGAATAATGCTCCATCGTGCGGCGTGCCGATGCCAAACGCGATCATAAATGCAACTATCGTCGAGATTGCAATGGTGCCGCAGGCAACAAGCCCGCTGAAGGTCTCGCCGTACAGTTTATCTTTCAGATACCCGCCGATGAGCCAGTTGATAACGGCTCCGGCCAGCGGAGCAAAAATTATTAGACTTAAAAGGTTGTTTTCAGTCACTGGGTAAATTTAATAAGCAAAAAATAACCTGACATTAATAGTGATACCTAAAAATTTAAGTCGTCGTCTTGTCCCTCAACGACCAAATCCTGTCCGACAAGTTCATACCAAAACTGTAGTGTTTCCGGCTTCACATTCTTATTTTGAAGCAGCTGTTCTACTTCGCCTGCCTCGACCTTAAGATCTGGAAATCTTTGCAAGAGCACCGTCAAATCTCTGCGATCCGTCCATGATTTTGCCTGTCCAAATCGGGATCGGAATGAAATTATCTTACTCACTATCAATTCTACCGGCGACAATATCCGGATTTGTTCATGCGTCTCTATTCCGGGTATTGATTTAATCTGTCTTAAGTCGACGAGGTGCCGGTTTCCTTCTTTTCGAACCTGATCGACCCGCAATCCCTTGTCGCCGACCTCTCGCACCCGAACCGCAATATGAAACATCTCGCTCAAATGCTCGCGTAATTCCTCCGCTAATTCCTTAGCCCGCGTAGAAAGAATATCGACATCCTGCGTCGCCCGCGGCTCGCTGACGTATGCATTTACGGCTTGAGCGCCGAACAGAACAGCATCGTCCCGCCCCTGCAAAAATTCGAGTACGGCTCCCTGAATCTTCGATAGCGGCAGAGGCTCGTGCATCGCAAACTCCTGAAATGTCAAAACTTCCGCGTTCAACATAATCAATGCGGCGATCCGATCACGCTCCGTCGGAGTCGGCCAGGCTCAATGTCATCTCCACCATCGTGCCCCTAAAACCGAGATGTTGGAAAAACTGGTGAGCGACGCCGTTTTTTGACGCCACGGTCAGAATCAACTTTTCGGCTCCGAGCTGCGTTGCGGCTTCGGTGGCAGCTTCGATCAGAAGCTTGCCTGCACCGGACCCGCGGGCTTCAGCGGAAACATAAAGATCGTGAAGCCAAGCCGCTTTTTCCAGCAGCATAGCGTAGTCGAGCGCCTCGTATTCCAGATATGCAAAACCGACAAGCGTTTCATCGAGTTCGGCCACCAAAATCATCGCCGTTTCCGCATCTATCCGGCTCGCGTAATATCGCACCGCACCTTCCAGATCGCCAATGTCCGCGAAACGCTTGGCGTCGTATGCCAGGTGCTGAGCGAACAGCCGAACGGCAAAGTCAGCTATCACCCGGATATCGCCCTTAACCGCATTTCGAACAACAAGGGCCATTGCAAATCAATTCTTCAAAATACTCGCATCATCCACATCGATGGATATTCGATTGCGGAAAAACGCGATGATGATGCCCAATCCGACTGCGGCTTCTGCAGCGGCGACGCTCATTACCATAAATACGAAAAGCTGCCCGGTAACGTCAGCGTAGTAACGCGAGAACGCGACGAACGTGAGATTGACAGCGTTCAGCATCAGCTCGATGCACATGAACATACCGAGAGCGTTGCGCTTGAAGATGACGCCGACCGCACCGATCGTGAACAAAATACCCGAAAGTGCCAAATATGTTTCTAAGCTCGGTTCCATTTCTTAGGTCCGAAGTCTAAGGTCTAAAGCCCAAAGTGCGAAAACGAATAAATCTAGAGTGCGATACGTAAATCGTCTTTCTCTTCTTCTTCTTCATGGCGTCGGTCTAATTCGTTGTCCACTACCAATTTCAACTGGTCAGGCTCCAATCTGCGAACAAGGATGACGCCGCCGATGATCGCCATCAGAAGCAAAATACCGACTATTTCAACCGGGAGTAGATATTCCGTGTACATCGCCTGGCCGATACTCAAGGTCTTGCCAACAGTTTCTGCTTCGTTAACTACCTGTTTTGGTGCCCGCATGACGGCATAAAATATGAAAAATGTCTGCGCCAGCAATATTAGTCCCAGCCCTCCGCCTACCGCATACAGGTAGCGAAGCCGGTTCAACGGTTTATCCTCGTCCAAATTCAAAAGCATGATAACGAAAACGACAAGAACCATAATTGCACCGGCGTATATCAGTATCTGCACCGCCGCGATAAACGGGGCAGCCAGCGTGACATAAATGCACGATAGAGCTATAAACACGCCGACCAACGAAATCGCGCTGTAAAGTGGATTTTTGTGGTAAACCATCGAGATCGCGCATGCAATCGCGAATCCGGCAAATAGAAAAAATAGGACTGTGCCCGCCATAAGATGTCTTAACCGCCGAAACGCAAAGAAGAGATTAAATTCATTTTGGCCGAAATGCTTTCCAAAAAACTCTGTGTCTCAGCGTCTCCGCGTCTCCGCGGTGAAAACCAAACCTAGATATTCAAAAAATAAACAATAACTATCGTCAAAATCACGTTTGCCAACGCCACGGGCAACAGAAACTTCCAACCGAAATTCATCAGCTGATCGAACCGGAACCGCGGAAGCGTTCCGCGTATCCAGATATACAAAAACAGGAACGCGCAGATTTTACCTAAAAAGGCGACGTGGCTGACAAGTGCGTACGGGATCGAACCGACCTCGAAAACGTGACTCAAGCCCGGAACGTACCATCCGCCGAGAAACAAAACTGTACACATTACCGATACCGTGAACATGTTTACGTATTCGGCCATGAAAAACAATGCGAATTTCAATGCTGAGTACTCAGTGTGAAAACCAGCGACAAGCTCGGTTTCGGCCTCCGGAAGATCGAACGGCACGCGGTTCGTCTCGGCAAAAGCCGAGATCAAAAACACCATGAATCCGATGAACTGCGGAATGATAAACCATCTGAATGGCGAATTTATTTGGGCGTAAATGATGCCATTGAGATCCAGCGTACCGGAGAGCATTACAACACCGAGAACCGATGCTCCCATCGCTAATTCATACGAGATCATCTGGGCCGACGATCGAAGCCCGCCCATCAAGCTGTATTTGCTGTTCGACGACCACCCCGCCAACGCAATTCCGTATACGCCAACAGATGTTATCCCCAAAACAAACAAGACACCCACATCGATCTGCGAGATCGTCAGGGGCATGTTTTGGGCCTGCGGCGCCAGCCAAGCGACGAAATCGCCAAGATAGGGAATTCCGCTAACATAAGGAATCGCCCAACCCAGCGGATCGGAAATTCTTGGCCCGAATGGATAAACGACAATTGGCAACAGAGCACACGTCAACGCAATTAGCGGTGCAAGAAAATAAACAAATTTCGTCGATTTATCGGGAACGAGGTCTTCCTTAAAGATGAATTTAAGAAGATCGGCAAATGGCTGCAACACGCCCCACGGCCCGACGCGGTTC
Source organism: Chloracidobacterium sp. (assembly GCA_043722725.1). Classification (GTDB taxonomy): domain Bacteria; phylum Acidobacteriota; class Blastocatellia; order Pyrinomonadales; family Pyrinomonadaceae; genus OLB17. Next base: position 2,824 of record JAYSON010000025.1, on the reverse strand, counting down.
GGCCCGATTCGCCCCTGTATCCAACCTAGAACCTTGCGTTCCGCAAGCACGGTGTAGGCGACCATCATCAGCACGCCCTGAAACGCAAGCAGGATCGCGACGCTGAATACTACAAACGGAAAAGCAGTTTTAAGAACAGATTCCATAAACTAACGGCTGCAAAAACTATTCGCGGTCTCGCGCGCCGACCGTCGCGGCCTCCGCCCTTTCACGCGCCTTTGGCGTACCGTCCGGTTCAAATTGCGAAAGCGGAGCAAGCAGCAGATTGTCCGGTTTTGGATTGCCGTGAGCAAGCAAGTGGAACTGCGGCGTTTTGCTCGTCATGGTCGTCAATCTATGCAGCTTATGCCCAACCTTAGGAACGGCCGTGATTTTTTCTCGGGAATCGCTCAGCGAATCAACTCTCTTACGCAATGCATCTATCTCGGCCGAAAAATCCCTTTTGCCTGAGATCGCATGTTTTACCTGCATCGGATTCGATTCGTCCTTAAGTGCGGGATATCGAATGCCTTCGTAAGCGGGAATGCTATCTGCGATTGAGCGAAAAACGGCGGAGGCCGAGAAATCATAGCCAAAATCGACACCCATCTCGCGGGCGATCAGCGTTGTGATAATCCAATCGGCTTTTGATTGATGCAATGGATCGATTGCTTTGCGAACGCGTTGAACGAAACAAGTGTTGTTCGTAAACGTTCCGTCAACTTCGGCAAACGAAGCGGCCGGTAGAATCACGTCGGCATACGCGGTTGTTTCAGTTTCGAATAATTCCTGAACGACGATGAATTCTTTGCCTTCGAGTACGCTTGCGTCCTGAAGGCTGCCGCCGATAAGCAATGCTTTCGAGCTTTTCAATACGTCGCCAAGCGACTTTTTGCCGGGAGACATATGGTTTGCACCAACCGAATTGTTGTAAGCGGGAAGCGGATGCAGCAGCACACGGCGATTTTCGGAAGCGAAATTCGCAGCCGAATTGGCGAGCAAAGCCTGAGCTTCCGTCGAAAGCCCGCCGTCAACCAAAATAACGACATCACCTTCGGTTTCCCCAATCGTTTTTACCACCTCGTCAAACGCTGATCGCTCAATACCCAGCTTTTTCAACAGGCCGTCATCCGCCGAATCGGCAAATGCCAGTGCGAATGCGTCGTACGAACCCGGATTAATGTGGATAAACTGTTTGGCCTGACCGGTCAGCCTTATCGGTGTGTCGTTTACGACTATCAGATTCGCTCCGCCGTTTCGGACAGCCTGCCGGATCTGTTTTGCGACGTAGGTCTGTTCTTCTTCGGGTTCACCGCCGATGAGAAGGATAGTTTTGGCGGTTCGAATCTGCTTGTGTGTGTTGAGCGGAACGCTCAGATTATCGAAGAACGGCGACATGTCATAACGATCCGATATTGCAAAATTGTCGGAACCGACGACCTCTTTCGCAAACTTCCTGAGCGTGAAGACCGACTCATTTGTCAGACGCGGGCTGGCAACGACACCAACCTCGGCGCCATATTCTTTCATCTCGCCTGCGATCAATGAAATAGCTTCATCCCAGGTTGCCGGGATGAATTTTCCGCCTTCCTTATACCGGATAAGCGGCGTTTTGATACGGTCTTTGTGGTTGATGAACTCGTGTGCAAACCGTGCCTTTACGTCAAGAAACTCGCCGTTGAGTCCATTAACATAACGGTCGCGGGCAACGATGCGGTGAACCGCTCCGCTGCGTGAGCCGATGCTGAGTTGCATCCCGTCTGAACTGTAAACATCTGTCGTGATCGTCTGATCAAGCTCCCAAGGCCGCGTTTCATGTCTATACACTCCGTCAAGCAGCGTTCCGGTGGGGCAAACCTCGATGCAATTGCCGCACTGCGAGCAATTCAGCCAGCCGCCATAGGTGCCGATAACCGTATTCGATCCCCGGTTTCCGGCCTCGATCGCGTCTTCGCCCATCCATTCATTGCAGACACGCGTACAGCGTTTGCAAAGAATGCAGCGCTGCGGGTCGTTGGCGACGATCGGCGACAGGTATTTTTCCGGCTGGACGTTTTTCCTTTCGGTAAAACGCTCTTCAACATCGCCCCAATCGAAAATGACTTCCTGCAGCTCGCATTCGCCGCCACGGTCGCAAACGGGGCAATCGAGCGGATGATTGACAAGCAAAAACTCACCCATCGCACGCTGCGCTTTTTCGATCTCCGGGCTGGCGGTCGTGACGATCATGCCGTCCGTACAGCGGATTGTGCACGACGTCTGCAGCTTCGGCATCTTTTCGATGCGAACCAGACACATTCGGCACGACGCCTGAAGCTCAAGGTCTTTGTAATAGCAGAACGAGGGAATGCTGTATTCATTCTCGCGGCACACATCTATCAACAAGGCGCCCTTATCGACCTCAAACTCTTTGCCGTTTATGGTTACTTTGATGAGTTCTGTTGACATTTACTATCAATGAAAGCTATTTGCCTTTCTTCTTTGCCTTCGGCTCGTCCGTAGTCACCGCGACGTTTTTCTTTTTGTGTCTCGGACGTGTTTTGCCAAAACTTCCGGCAAATATTTTGCCCCGACGTGTTCTTTTATCGCCTTTTCCCATGATTATTACCTCTCAACTGTTTTCTAACGAATCAAGAATACTATCTAATTTTCGTCCAGATCACGAACGCCCTGATACCTGCCATCGAAAAACTGTCGGGCTTTTAACATCGCAGTCGGTACTGCCGTGACATGATTCAGACTCAAATCGCGGATGACCGCCCGCCGCAGCGAATCTCTGCCAACACCGCCCCGCCGCATCGTCTGAAACGCGACCTGCGAGTTCTTCGGTGCAACCATCGTATCG
>JAYSON010000024.1:0-3496 GCA_043722725.1 Chloracidobacterium sp. | reverse complement strand
CTGATCCATGACGCGTGTCACGGATTTGTCGATTACTGCATCAACGGAATTGAACTGAATCGTCAGCAGATAGATGTTTATGTCAACGATTCGCTGATGCTTGTGACGGCATTGAACCAGCACGTCGGTTACGATAATGCCGCAAAGATCGCCAAAAACGCGCACAAGAAGGGAATCAGCTTGCGGGAATCGGCTGTTGGATTAGAGCTGCTCACGGGCGAGAAGTTTGACGAACTGGTGAAGCCGGAAGATATGACGCATCCGTAACAACTGAAAACCGATAACGAAAAACCGAAGATTATGAATATATTTACGATCCTCCTGGTTTTGCTAGTCAGCGCGTCGGCATTTGCACAAAAGACGTTCGACCTGAAAGACGCATCGAAATTTTTCGATATCAAGGTCAGCGTCGCCGAATGCGACGATATGTATTGCAAAGGCAAGACGACGTTTTCCTTTTTTAAGAAAGGCGGAACGAGCGCCTATCAGGTCATCAGCCTGCCCGACACGCAGATTCAACTCGGCTATGGTGGGCAGCCCCGCTGACCAACGTCACGATGTTCTATGATAATCAGAGCATGGTCAATATTAACGATTACAACTTCGACGGGATGGAGGACGTGGCGATATGTGACGGGGCGAACGGTTCATACGTCGTACCGTATTTATCTGTCATCGAGAGCCGCGAAAAAGTTTGTCTACGACGCGGCATTTACCGCGTTAGGCAAACATCTCGGGATGTTTACTGTAAACATAAATAAAAAGACGCTCGAAACTTTCTACAAAAGCGGCTGCTGCTGGCACATCACCGAGCGGTTCGATGTCATCGCCAGTAAGCCGAGAAAGATCTTTGAGGAGACAGAAGATGCTACGATCGCCGACGAAACCACGGTTAAGGTTACTACCAAAACGCTTATCGGCGGCAAATGGAAGACCACCACAAAATTAGTAAAACGCGAGGATTAACGGCTACATCACCGTCTCGATCTCATCTAATTCCGAAAGCGGCACACTCTTGGCGTCCGGGATTTTTTGTGGCAATATTGACTTTTTTAGGGAAACAATAGTTACTCCTGGGATTTAGATTCGATTGATCGGTAAAACCTCTCTTTTCGCGACTCATTCTCGAGAATCCGATCAATCGCGGCTTTTATCTCGACATTATCGGATGATGTATAGGCTCCGCGAATAAATGAATCAACTTTTCCCGGTATGACCTCGTTTAGCTCTCGCAACTGTGTCTGCAGCGGATAATTCTCCTGCTTTGCCCGATTCTCCTTGATGGCTTTCTCATATTCTTCGCGGGCTTTCGGATCGTCGATCAGATTGGGGGCAGCACCCGGTGGCAGTTGAGTGCCGTCCCTTAATTTGGGCGGCGATACCTTCATCGGTAGTACAACTTCCGGATCAAATGAACTGTCCAGATTCTTATCGATCGTCTGAATGATCGTTAACCATAATTCCAAACAATCCGAACGCTGTTTGTGCCGGACCTTCACGTCATGCACACGCCGCAGATCTACGTCTTCTAGTTCCATTGATGCTTCGCGCAAGCGCTCGGGTTCTCTTTCTTTTTCGAATGCCTTGATGAATTCTGAAGCTTCTTTCAGATGCTTTTCGTTGTCCGTCATTGGATCGTACCTCGCTGGCATGGCGCCGCAGGCTGTGGCTGCAAATCCCGCCAAAATGATAAAAATGAAAAATTTCATGCCCTTGCACTTGTTGGTGCACTGTATAGACACCTTTCCGAATTTCCGGCTTTACTGCTTGTGCACCTTCCGGCTGCGTTGATCGAGTGAGTCTGGCGAAATCTTGGGAAGTTGTGTCTCGTTGTGCTTCCCCGAACGCGCCATTGCCAAGTCATCGGCCAATAATAGTTGCCTATCGTAAAAGGTGGAGCGGTGCCGGTAGCAGAACTTGGCGGATAGCCTGAGTATATATGATCTTCCGCCGAACCGGCTTTCGTACCGCGCGACTCAGTATGGCTGGTTAATGCGATCCATGGGCTTGCTCGATCAGGTAGCGGGTAGCCTCCGTGATATGCGCCGGGAAAAGGTGGCCCGCTATAACAGCCGGACGCAACTGCCTGTGAATCTAACTCCCGCACTTGAACGCGGTAAAAATTCACGTCGTTCGGATGGACGTAAATCAAACCCGTCCAACCGCAATCCGGCCAAGGGTTATTGTGCTCCAGGGTCGAACCCTTTCTTCGCATCGTAAAGTCTGACGGCTCGACAACGGTAAACGTGATCGTGTTTACGCAACTGCACCCCGACCCTGTGGCTGTGATTGTCGCCGACCCCGCGACCTTATCGGCAGTAAACGTCACGCTACTTTGGGTTCCGGTACTCGGCGAGATCGTGCCGCCACCCGAGAGTTCCCACGTAGCCGGATTTCCCGTCACGGTGATCGTTACCTCTTCGCCGACGCCAACTTTTGTGCGCGTCCGGTCAGCAGGTGAACTTTTGAAAGTCTGAGACGCAATGGTACACGCCGGATGGCACTCTTCAGTCGGGCCATTCACCGGGGTAGCCGCTGCGGGCGTCGCACTAGGTTCCGGTGGTGTTGTCGTTTCAGTTTGCCCCATCTAATTTCTCCTGTCCAAGATTCTTTAGGGTACGGTCGAGATATGTTTTCATTTTAGTCTGCAATCGTTTCGCCCTTTCATCGGGATCGGCAATCGATTCATCTTCGAGCGTTTGCGATACCCACGGGTACAACGGATCGTTCGTAACTCCGTGTCCGAGCTCGAATATCAATACGATAATAAGAGCGGTGCCATAGGGCGACGAGATGGAAGAGGCCTCTGCCGATTCTTTTCCGTTGCGTATTAGTCCATTAATTGAATCTTCACCGAGGTATGAATATTTTTGCGGATAAATATTCTTCAAGCCTGCTTTTACAGCACTATCAAAATTTCCACCCGGTGATTGGTAGTCTTCGAGTTTAGTCCGGCTAAGCCGTAGTAGAGCCTTGAACAAGTTCTTTTTTTCGGGACCTGAAACTTCGTTCTGATATTCGAGCATGGCTTCGTGAAGAATATCCGCCTTTTCCAACTGATCCTTTATCGATACATTGTTCAATACCCCTTTGGCCCATGGGAGCAGTGGATCCGTGTCGAAATCGCTCCCGAACATACACATCATTTCAATATAAAATCGAACCGGGCCACGTTTTGTAAATCCGTACGGCCTTGCCCTTTCAACGCCGAGTCGTACAACTTTTTGCACGCCATCATTTCCGATAGCCTCTGAGTGTTTCGGTGCAAATTCCTTGACATGCTCTGCAAGCTCCCGCTCAAAGCCCTGCTGAGCATACTCTTCCAACACCGCCATTTGTTCTTTGCGGATTACAAGCATTCAGATCGACTCCATTTTTATCATTTTCGCGCTAGGATCCAATAATCACCGTCATCTCGCCTTTCACGATTTTGTTCGGCGGGCCGAGCGGTTCGATGATCGTGTCGCCCATCCGGCAGGCGGGCATGTTGTTGATC
>JAYSON010000023.1:0-7667 GCA_043722725.1 Chloracidobacterium sp. | reverse complement strand
GACCGTCTTAATAACCGTCCTCGTAAGGCCCTGGCTTTCCGTACCCCTAACGAGGTCTTCAATAACCACTTTGTTGCACTTATTACTTGAATCTAAGGTCTTGAAGCATAATGGAACTTAAACGCAAACTCGCGATATTGGCCGACGCCGCTAAGTATGATGCCTCGTGTGCTTCGAGCGGTTCGCATCGCAAGCGCGCTAAAGACGGCATCGGCAATACCGAAGGCATGGGTATCTGCCACAGCTACACGCCTGACGGCCGCTGCATTTCGCTTCTCAAATTGCTGCTGACAAACGTTTGTATCTGGGATTGCTCCTATTGTATTAACCGAAAGTCTTCCGATGTTCCGCGAGCTCGATTTACGCCTGAAGAGGTCGTGCGGCTGACCATGAATTTCTACAAACGCAATTACATCGAAGGGCTGTTTCTCAGCTCGGGAATAATTCAAACCGCCGACTACACGATGGAGCAACTCGTTCTCGTCGCAAAAAAGCTTCGAGAAGAAGAGAATTTTGGCGGCTACATTCACCTTAAAGCCGTACCCGGCGCCTCGCCCGAACTACTTAGACAGGCCGGAAAATATGCCGATCGATTAAGTGCAAATATAGAAATGCCGGTTCAGGAAGATCTTGACAAGCTCGCCCCTGAAAAAACTATTATCGAGATCGAAAATACAATGGCCGTCGTCAAACATGGCATTGACGAAGCGAAGGATCGGGCAAAAACGGATACTAAAGCTCCGCAGTTCGCGCGTGCCGGACAATCGACTCAGTTGGTGGTGGGTGCCAGCGAGAGTACAGACGGCGTAATTCTTACAAAGGCCGAATCGCTGTATAAAAAGTTTCTTCTTCGCCGCGTTTACTATTCGGCGTTCTCACCGGCACAGTTTACCGATCCGAATCTCGCCAAAACGCCAACACCGCCGATGCGTGAGCACCGGCTTTACGAGGCGGACTGGCTAATACGCAACTACGGTTTTTCGGCGAGTGATATCACCGAGGGCTTGGATGGTGGCAACCTCGATCTTGAAAAAGACCCAAAACTTGCATGGGCGCTTCGCCATCGCGGTTTGTTTCCGGTAGATGTAAACCGTGCATCGAAAAGCGTTCTGCTTCGCATTCCGGGTATCGGTGTCCGCAATGTCGCCCGCATCGTGAAAATTCGCCGCTTTCACCGGATCAAGCTGGAAGACCTTATACGCTTGCGCGTTAGTCTCAACCGGGCAAAGTGGTTCATCACCACAGCCGATCACAATCCCGACGTTTTTCGTCTCGACCGCACTGACCTTCTCGACCGTTTTAAACCACAGATCTTCCAACCCGGACTTTTTGAGCCGGTCGTTTCAAAATTGTCAGTTATCACCGGCGAACTTTAGCGATGATCCATGTTTCGGTCGAAAATAATTTTGAAAGCTGGCGAGAAGCCGCCCGCAAACTGCTGCTGTCCGGCGTGCGACCGGACCATGTGATTTGGGCGGACGATACCCAAAGCGGTTTGTTTGAACAAGCATTTGAAACAAACAAGCGTCAAACCGAAGTAAGCGTTCCCACCGAATTCCTCAAAATCGCACGGGCCGTCGCCTGCTTCGACAATGCTGAAAAATGGCCGCTTCTCTACAGAATATTATTTCGGCTCACTCACGTTAGCCGCGATCTTCTCGAAATAGAATCGGATCAGGATGTTCGAGCGGCGCGTTTGATGGAGAAGGCCGTGAATCGTGATGTGCATAAATTTCACGCGTTTGTAAGATTTCGGCAGGTCGCCTGCGAAGGTGATGAGGTTTTTGCGGCGTGGCATGAACCGCAGCATTTTACGGTCGAGCGGGCCACCCCTTTTTTCAAACGCCGTTTTGGGTCGATGAAATTCTCGATCCTCACCCCAAAAGGCTGCGCACATTGGGACAGTAACACGCTTACTTTCAGTTCCGCGGTTAGCAAAGAGTTTGCACCTTCATCCGATGAAACCGAGGAATTCTGGCTTCTGTATTACCGCTCGATCTTCAACCCGTTCAGATTAAAGATTAAAACTATGAAAAAGGAGTTTCCTGTCCGGCATTGGAGAACGTTGCCCGAAGCTGTACTAATACCGGAACTAATCCGGAAAGCCGTCGAATCCGGGCAGGATTAATCGACGATTTTTGCTTGATTCTCACTCGCGCGTACTCTCGTGGCTATTCTGTGCGTGAGAAGAAAATAGATAAAGATAGCGGTCACTCCGCCGCCGATGTCCAACAGAACATCCCATATCGAACCCGTGCGCGAAGTCTCGAAGCTCTGGTTACTTTCATCTATAATCGCAATTAGAACGACAAGGGCAAATGAAAACAATATCCAATGCCTTCTCAAAACGTCGGCGGTAGAAGTTGAGAACGCTCGTGCGGTAAACATTGCGAGTACAGCATACTCAACAAAATGCGCGGTCTTGCGGATAAGAGCGTGGACGATCAAGAACGTGTCCGCCGCCGCCGATGGAAAAAAGAATTCTATGATCGGGCGGATGAAACGCGACGTTTCTGCCATCGAGCCTTGGCCGCTCGATAGAAAAAAGATCACGCCTAACCACAAAATAAGAGGCACGTAACGAATCAATCGCCCGCGCCGTTTGTTGGGAATTTCGTTTCGAGCCATTTACGCCGCAGCCGCTCCGGAAACAACTTCGATAATTTCTTTCGTGATAGCCGCCTGACGAATGCGGTTCATGTTCAGGGTGAGCGTGTCGATTAGTTCACCTGCGTTCTTTGACGCCGAATCCATCGCCGTCATTCGCGAACCCTGTTCCGACGCAACCGACTCCAGCATACCGCGATAAATCTGCGTTTCGACCTGCTTTGGCAAAAGCTTTCCGAAGATCTCGGCCGCCGGCTGCTCATATATGTACTCTGCCTGCATACCGCCCGCGGTTTCTTCGCCCGCAGCCGTTTTCGGTATAGGAAGAAGCTGCTCGATCACCGGCTTTTGCGAAAGTACCGTCTTGAATTCGGTGAATACGATAAATACCTTGTCTATCGTCTCGTCCTCCGTAAACGTCTTGATGATCTTGTTTGCAATCTCGACAGCGTCGGCGTGGACGACCTGTCCGCTGCCGGTCAGACCTATATACTCGTGGATAAACTTCACATCGCGGCGTTTGAAAAAATCACGGCCTTTGCGTCCGACTGGGATCATTTCCGCCGACTTTGACGAATTTTCCTTCATAAAAGCCTGGGCCGCTTTGATAACGTTGGCGTTAAACGCACCAGCAAGTCCTTTATCCGCACTGATAAGCACGATAAGATATTTCTCGTCGCCACGCTCGTCCAACAGCGGATGCGAAAACTCGTCCGCCACCTTCGCACTCAACCCGCCGAGAACTTCCGACATCTTGCTCGCAAATGGACGCGACGACGTAACACGGTCCTGTGCTCGTTTCAGCTTCGCCGCAGCGACCATCTTCATGGCCTTCGTAATCTGCTGTGTATTTTTGACCGACTTGATCCGCCGGCGCATGTCTAACAAACTTGCCATAACTATTGAGTTCTCACATAAGGAACTACGACAGTAGAAAACATCGGAAAATGTTTTCTGTTCAACGTTACAACGACAGCATTCTCTTTTTCTGCTGTTGCCGCAATGATCGCATCCATCAGGCCGATGCCGTGACTCTTGAAGTAGTCGCACCGAAACAACCCTCCCCTGACAGCCAAATCTTTCGTAACGGGAAATATTATCAACTGATCCATCAGCTCATCCAGCACTTCACGTTCGCTTCCGTCTCTCACACCCGCATATAAATTCAGCAACTGTGACAGCGGAGATGGTCGGCGGATCAGATAAGCTCTCCAGATACTCGACAGCTTCATCCCTGCTTCGCAAGTAGCCAATTAGAACATTTGAATCCAATAAAAGAATATCGTTCACTATTCTTCGTTCCAGTCGGAAACTCTGTCAAACTCCTTTCTCATCTGGCGAAAGTCAGGTAGGTCGTCGCGATCTTTCCAAATTCCTTTAGTCTTTCGGAGACTTTGAAGCCAGTTTTGTTTATCGCCCTTGGCCTCGCCAATGAGCTTATTTACAGCTTCCTGCAGCAACTCATCCTCGGCTCTTCCGGTTTTTGCGGAAAGTTTATGCAGGGCGTCCATCTGCAAATCAGTTAAAACTATCTGAGCCGTCGTCATTCTGCTCACCCAAATCATATTATACGTTCGCTGCTTCCGCGTCGCCCTTGTCCCATCGGGTCGCCTTAAAGTCTTCGACCGCTTCCTTCATCGAAGCCTTCAGGTCATCGTCGATTGTTTTCTTCTCGCGCATTGTATTAAGAACACCTGGGTGCGATTTTTCCATGAAATCGGTCAGTTCTTCTTCAAAGCGTTTTAGATCGTCGACGGCGATATCGTCGGCCAAACCGTTCGTCACCGTCCAGATGATCAGCACCTGTTTTTCGACTTCCATCGGCTGGTATTGTCCCTGCTTTAGGATCTCAGTCAGCCGCTTACCGCGTTCGAGCTGGTCCTGCGTCGATTTATCAAGATCCGAACCGAATTGGGCAAAAGCCGCCAGCTCGCGGTATTGGGCAAGATCGATACGCAATGTACCCGCAACCTGCTTCATCGCCTTGATCTGCGCCGCGCCGCCGACGCGTGAAACTGAGTTACCCACATTGATGGCGGGCCGCACGCCGGAGTTGAACAAGTCGGATTCGAGAAAAATCTGGCCGTCGGTGATCGAGATCACGTTCGTCGGAATGTAAGCTGAGATATCGCCGGCCTGCGTCTCGATGATCGGCAAGCTTGTGAGCGAACCTCCGCCGCGTGCATCCGACATCTTCGCCGCGCGTTCGAGCAGACGTGAATGTAAATAGAAAACGTCGCCCGGATAAGCTTCGCGGCCCGGAGGACGGCGGAGCAGCAATGAGATCTCGCGATACGCGGCAGCCTGTTTTGAAAGATCGTCATAGATCGTCAACGCATGGCGGCCGTTGTCGCGAAAATATTCAGCCATCGCACAGCCTGAATACGGAGCGAGAAATTGCATCGCCGCCGGATCTGAAGCAGTTGCCGAAACGACGATTGTGTAATCCATTGCTCCGAAATCTTCGAGCTTCTTAACGACCTGTGCGACAGTCGATGCCTTCTGCCCGATAGCGATATAAACGCAGATTACGTCCTTTCCCTTTTGGTTGATGATCGTGTCGATCGCAACTGCCGTTTTACCCGTCTGGCGGTCGCCGATGATCAACTCACGCTGGCCGCGGCCGATGGGAACCATTGCGTCGATCGCCTTCAAACCGGTCTGAAGCGGCTCTTTAACAGGCTGGCGGTCGATAATTCCAGGCGCAATACGCTCGACCGGATTGAAAGCGTCCGTGATGATGTCACCCTTGCCGTCAATAGCGTTTCCGAGAGCGTCTACAACGCGGCCGATCATCGCATCGCCCACTGGGACGCTCATGATCTTGCGTGTTCGTTTTACTTCGTCGCCTTCTTTGATCTTCTGGAATTCGCCAAACAGCACCGTACCAACCTTATCTTCTTCAAGGTTAAGGGCCAAACCCCGAACGCCGTGCGGAAATTCGAGCAACTCGCCCGCCATTACTTTCTCCAGCCCGTGAATCTCGGCGATACCATCGCCAACCTTAATCACCGTCCCGACCTCGTCAACAGTCATGCTCGTATCGAAATTCTCGATCTGTGCACGAATGATTTCGTTAATTTCGTTAGCTTTAATTGCTTCCATGTTCTTTTCAATGAACAACGGATAATTGACAGTGGACAATGGTTGTCCGTTGTCCGTTATCCATTGACTAATTGTTCCTTCAAGTTATCTAATTGCGTTCTGACAGAGCCGTCATAGACCGTCGATCCGATCTGCGTTACGACGCCGCCAATAATTCCGTTGTCTATATTAAAGTCCGGTTTGACCTGTTTGCCGGTCAACTTTTCAAGATTAGTTTTTAATTCCGCCTTTTCGCTTTCGGACAACTCGCGGGCAGACGTTATCTTTGCCAAAACGTTGCCGCTGCGTTCTTCTAAAACCGCCGCAAAACGCGTGTTGATATGGCCAAGCTGTGTTAGTCGGCTGTTCTTGAGCAGCACCCGCAGAAAATTCGCGGTCGTCTTGCTGGGCCGAACTTTCGCAAGCAGATCGCCTAAAATATTTTCCTTCTTCAGGTGCGCGATCGATGGGTTACCAAAGACCGTCTGCAAATTTTGATTCGCATCGATCAATTCCTCCCACGATTTAAGTTCGCTTTTTACCGTTTCGGTTTCGCCTGATTTCGAAACAACGTCGGCAAGCGCGGTCGCATATCGGCGGGCAATAGTTTCAACACTCATTCTAGTTCAGGCCTCCGATCGAAGTAATACCGGTTTTGATAAGCTGAGCGTCTTTCGATGCATCGATCTGTGCACGGAGCTTTTCTTCGGCCAGCCGAATGCTCTCTTCGGCGGAAAATTTTCGAAGCTGAGCCCGCGTCTGCTTGGTCAGCCGAGAAATTTCGCCGCGTGTCTGTTCACGCAGTTTCGTTACTTCAACTTGTGTCTGCTCGGCCAGCCTTCGCTTCTCCGCTTCTGCCTCTTCGTTCGCTTTTTTCAAGACTGTCGCTTTTTCGGTATCGAGAGCCGCCAGCTTTGCCTCGGCGGACGTTAGCTGCGAAAGTGCGGCCTGCTTCTCTTCTTCTGCCTTGATCAATTCGGCCCTGATCGCCTCACGCTTTGCCTTAAACGCTTCGCTCAAAGGTTTTTTGAGTAGATAGACCATTAAAGCAACGAAAATACCGAGGTTGATAAACTTCCACAACTCAAAGCCGGGATAGTTAAAATACTTTTCGTACAACTCGGCAAATCCGCCATGGCCGCCGCCATCGCTGGAAAATATCAAGGCAAAACTGTAAATAAAACCCAACATATAATGTATCGAACACGGGCTTCTTAAGCTCCCCTCCTTACGAAGGAGGGGTGGACGCCGCTTTGGGCGGACGGGGTGGTTCTTTCCTCCACAGACGAAACTCTAAATCGTGACCTATACACTCAAAATATTCGCCGCAATCTTGTCAGCCATTTCTTCGGCCTCACGAGCGATTGATACCCTAGCTTCCTCTGTCTGATCCTGAAGCTGCTTTTTCTCATCCGCAAAAGACCGAGCTGTTTCTTCTTTGGCCGTTGCTATCTTTAACTCACGCTCCGAAACCGCTTCCGCACGCAGCTTTTCGATCACGTCATAGCCCTCGCTCCGAGCATCGAGCATCGACTTGTTATAACGTCCCTGCTTTTCGGCAACGTCCTTCAATATCGTTTCCGCCTCTCCGCCCCGGCCGCCTTTGTGTTTTTCGCGCGATTCGATGACCCGGTTGATCGGACGAAAAAACGTCCGGTTCAAAACCCAGATCATGATTAGGATCAACGCAATGTGAATGAATAAGGTGCCGTCCGGAAATAGCTGGATCGATTCGGCAAAAGCCAGCAAAAACATATATTTCTTAAACTATTATTGCAATAAAAATGGTCTGAAAAATCGCTCGATGCTCAAAACATATAAGATTATCACGAGCTATTTTGAGGGTCAAGCGACACTCAATATGAGTCGTGTCTACGGTCCTGCCTTAGATTCAAGTAATAAGTGCAACAAAGTGGTTATTGAAGACCTCGTTAGGGGTACGGAAAGCCAGGGCCTTACGAGGACGGTTATTAAGA
>JAYSON010000022.1:0-4913 GCA_043722725.1 Chloracidobacterium sp. | reverse complement strand
TAAAATAATTCGATACTTCATCTCGAAATCAAGAAGCAAAGCTTTCTCACCGAATGGGGATTCTTACCAATTTCCGCTGTGCTTCTTTTCAAAATAATTCTAAAAATCTGAGGAAATTTTCGATGAAAAACCTACTTTTCGTACTGTTCGTTTCTTTAACATGCAGCATTTCCCTGAAGGCTCAGGAGGTCCAGCCAAGTCCCAAACCAGTATCGACGATAACTGTCGCCGAGTTGAAGTCCACAAAGGCTCCCGCCGCCAAAGTTCCATCAAAGCGTGGCCCTGTTTTTCGTCCTACCAAGGACCAGATCAAACAGGTGCAGGCAATGCTGAAGCAGAAGTCGCTTTACAACGGCGAAGCGACTGGAACTTACAACGACGAGACGCGTACCGGGATTAAGAGTTTCCAAAAAGGCAACGGCTTGAAGCAAACTGGCACGCTCAACCGCGCAACGCTTGAGAAAATGAATATTGAGCTGACGGACAGCCAAAAGCTGATCCCGGTTTCAGAAAGCTCTTATGCGTCCGCCGAAACCGAGAAACCCGCAAAGGCGGAAAAGCTCGCTGCAACATCCGACACGAAGCCTAGGAAGACTACGATTTTCCGTGCGACGGTTGACCAGATAAAAGAAGCTCAGAAAGGCCTAAAGGCAAAATCGATGTACGCAGGTGAAGAAACCGGCAAACTCGACGATACTACCCGTGACGGCCTGAAAAAATATCAGGAGGCAAATGGAGTGAAAGTTACCGGCACGCTTAATCAGGCAACGCTCGAAAAAATGGGCATCTCACTAACAGAAAAGCAAAAAGCCGACGCTGACCAAGCCAACAAATAGATTGTTCCGGAAGCTGGGCGGAAACACGAGCCGTAGGGAGTGTGTATCTTTGTAGCATAAGAAACACCCTTGCTACCGCGCGGGTTTCTGCCCTCTTCTGTATAATCGGTGATTATGAAACTTCTCAGCTATCTGTTTCTGATCGTGATCCTGGCCATCGTTTCACCTGCCCAGTCGGACAGTCACACAGCTAAAATCGAAGCTGGCATTCGATCGGTCATGAACGAGCAAACCGCCGCCTGGAACCTCGGTAATATCGACGGTTTTATGGGCGGTTATTGGAAATCCGAAAAGCTTATTTTCGCCTCCGGCGACGGGGTCACACGCGGTTGGCAGCCGACGCTCGACCGCTACAAGAAGAACTACGATTCGCGGGCGAAGATGGGCACATTGACCTTCTCAGACCTTGAGATAAATGTTCTTTCAAAGGATGCCGCGGTTGTTCTTGGAAGCTGGTCCCTGCAACGCGAAAAGGACAATCCGAAGGGTAAATTTACGCTGATCTTTCGCAAATTCAAGGATGGCTGGCGGATCGTTCACGACCATACTTCCTGATACTGATTTGTTAAGTCTTGGAACGGCATTTGCATCTGGATTCGGCGTGTCTGATTTTCGGACAACTCAATCTAACAAGGGAAGGTAAAGATGAACAACGCAAGACAAGAATCAATAGAAAAATTAAAAAATTTAACCGAAGGCATAGATTTTTGCATGCTAACGACTATGGACGGCGGTCATTTGCGGAGCAGGCCGATGTCCACACAGGAATTTGAATTTAACGGCGATCTTTGGTTTTTTACCAGCGACAATACGCACAAGATCGAAGAAATCGCCAAAGACAACCGCGTCAACGTCGCCTATTCAAAACCGAACGATAATACTTATGTGTCGGTATCGGGCCGGGGCGAAGTTGTTAAGGACCGCGAAAAGATCGAGGAGCTTTGGAGTCCGATTTTGAAAGCGTGGTTTCCGGATGGTTTGGACGATCCGCATTTATGCTTATTAAAGGTATCGGTCGAGCAGGCCGAATACTGGGACGCGCCGTCCAGCAAGCTTGTTGAGATTTTTGGCTTCGTAAAGGCACTGGCGACGGGCCAGCAAGCCGACTACGGCGAGAATAAGAAGATTGATTTTTAAGGAGAAATCGAATGACGGATACGGCGAAAATGTGCCCGGACTGCAACGGAATTATGGTCGAAGGATTTATTCTTGATATGACCTACGGCGGTAAATTAGTGCCGCGGTGGGTCAGGGGGCAGCCCGAAGCATCATTTTGGACGGGCGTAAAAACCGGTGGAAAGGAGTGCCGCTCGGTTGAATCGTATCGCTGTGAACAGTGTGGATTGCTGCGTTCATACGCAAGCGAAGAGGTTGAGCCGCCAAATATGTGGGGCGGATGACGGCCGAAAATTGAAATCCATACGGATAATAATGGATAATGAGGTGAACACTTCATTGTCCATTTTTATTTTCCGGAGAAATTTATGCGTAAGATTCTTGCCGCCGCTACCGTACTCATTATTCTTTCGATTTCGATCTTTGCCCAGAACTACACCATCCAGCAGTATCTAAATATAAAGTCCGCGGGTGCCCCAACACTGTCGCCGGACGCGAAGCAGATGGCGTATCTGACGAATACGACCGGCACATCGCAAGTCTGGGTAATCGATCTGCCAAACGGCACGCCCAAGCAGATGACGAATTACGACGACAACATCGGCTTTGTCCAATGGCTCCCGGACGGAAGCGGAATCATTTTCGGAAAGGCACGCGGCGGTGACGAGAACACGCAGTTCTTTTGGATGAAACCGGACGGCACGGGCGTAAAAGCCCTGACGAGCGACCCGAAGGTCCGGCACAATTTCGCCGAGGTTTCGAGCGACGGCAAGAAAATTTATTACGCCTCGAACAAACGCAATCGGACGTTCTTTGACGTTTATTCGATGGAGCTTACGACGGGCAAGGAGGAAATGCTTTATCAGTACGACGGCAACATCAATATCGCCGCCGTAAATGCTACCGGGACAAATTTCGTCCTTTCCCGCGACGGCATCGAAAAAAGCCTCGACAACGATCTCTATATGGTCGATGTCGCCACGAAAAAAGAAACTTTTCTGACGCCGCACACCGAAGCATCGCAGTTCGGCGACGTGCATTTTCTCGCCGACGGCATTGTTCTCACGACCGATGACAACCGCGAATTCTCCGGCCTCGCCTATATGCGGAAAAAGAACGCCTCTGGTGACGATTGGAGCGACACGAACCGCGAAACCCGTATCATCGACGATCAAAAATGGGACATCGGCGGCATCGCGATGAACGATTACCCAAGCCATATGGCCTACACCATAAACCGCGACGGCTTTTCAGAACTGTATATCCGAAATGTCGAAGCCGGCGGCAAACCTCTGATATCGACGATCTCGGCAAAAGCGGAAATGATCAAGCTCCCCGAACAAGGAATCGTTGGCGGCCTGACGTTTTCAAATGATGAAAGTAAACTGGCGTTCACGTTCAACTCGGCGACGCAAAATGGCGATATTTGGCTTTATGATTTAGAATCGAAGGCTCTGACTCAGATTACCAAAAGCGATCGTGCCGGGATTGATCAGAAATCGTTTGTTGCCCCCAAACTTGTCAAATATAAATCTTTCGACGGTCGAGAGATTTCAGCGTGGTATTATGCGAAACCTCAAAATTTCGTCCTAGATGGAATCAATTTTGCTCGGATCATTTTCAGCATTCACGGTGGTCCCGAAGGACAAGAGAGGCCAGGCTTTAATCCTCTATACCAATACTATTTGTCTCGAGAATATCGTATTCTCGCGCCCAACGTTCGTGGCTCAACGGGTTACGGGAAAACTTTCACACACCTTGATGACGTAGAGAACCGCGAGGATTCTGTAAAGGATTTGGCGAGCATCGTTGATTTCATGAAAAAAAATCGTGGAAACGATGACGTTCAGAAATTTGCTGTAGTGGGCGGCAGCTACGGCGGTTACATGACGATGGCGGCGATCACGCTTTATCCAGACCTTTGGGCAGCTGCGGTCGGCACGGTCGCGATCACAAATTGGGAAACCTTCCTGACAAACACATCCGGCTACCGCCGGCGCCAGCGTGAAGTCGAATACGGCAGGCTCGACAAGGACATCGATTTCCTCCGCCGCATCTCGCCGATCCGCAAAATCGACCGGATAAAAACGCCGCTTTTCGTGATTTCTGGAAGGAACGACCCGCGCGTCCCCTACACCGAGGGCGAGCAAATGGTCGACGCCCTTAAGAAGCGCAACGCCGTCGTCGAGTACAAACTCTACGACGACGAAGGCCACGGCATCTCAAAACTAAAAAACCGCCTCGACCTTTATCCGAGAGTCGCCGATTTTCTCGATAAACATATGAAATGACTGGAGAGCAAGCATCCGGGAACGCAGGCGCCCTCGCCTGCACAAGTGCGAAGCACGAACAAACCACGGCCATCAATCGACATGACGGACCAAATAAGTGCTAAACACACACGCGGCTACCTTCCGCATTTCAATGTCGAACGCTCGACTCAGTTCGTAACCTTCCGTCTCGCCGATTCGATGCCGCAGAATCTTTTGAAAATGTGGAAATCCGAGCTTAAACACGGCGAGATCACGGATGTCGACTTGAGAAATCGAATTGAGTATTTTCTGGATCAGGGCTATGGGTCCTGTACATTGCGCGACCGGCGGGTAGCATCAAAGCTCAAAGAAACTATTTTGAAGTGGAACAATGACAGACATCGACTGATCGCATGGGTAATAATGCCCAATCATGTCCATATTCTTATCGAATTGTTGGGAGAAAATTCGCTCTCGGACATAATGCATTCCATAAAGTCCTACACGGCTCATGAGGCGGATAAAATACTAAAACGCAGCGGCCAATTTTGGTTTATTGAACCTTTCGATCGTTATATTCGCGACGCCCTACACTATCACAATACGGTGAGGTATATCGAGAATAACCCGGTAAAGGCTGGACTTTGTCGTAAATCTTCCGAGTGGGAATTTTGCAGTGCATTCGTGGGCTGAACGGCCGTGATTTATG
>JAYSON010000021.1:0-5388 GCA_043722725.1 Chloracidobacterium sp. | reverse complement strand
TCGTTCAACATCGCAAAGTAGCGCTCGCGTTTGTGCATGTAGCGTTTGAGCATGATCAAAGACAATTTAATCACAGATGAACACAGATTAGAATATTTCTTATACGTATCTATCTGTGGTTGATCCGGTCTTCACGCGGCTGCCGCTTTTGCTTTTTGGACGATCTTTTCGTAGAAGGCGATGTACTGCGGAATTATCTTATCCGTGCTGTACCGCTGGATGGCAAGCTCGCGGCCCCTTTCGCCGAATGAGCGCCGAAGTTCCTCATTCCGAAGCAATGAAAGCGTGTCTTCGGTCATCTTGGCGATATCGCCGATGTCGCTCAAGAATCCCGTCTCGCCGTCGTTGATGACTTCGGGGATACCGCCGATCCGCGTTGCTATAACGGGAAGTTCGCAGGCCTGAGCTTCGAGGGCGGCGAGGCCGAACGATTCCAGTTCGGACGGCAGTAGAAACACATCGGAAACGCCGAGATAGTCGGCAATATTCGCCTGTTTGCCGACAAACAAAACATCATCTTTTATATTGAGTTGCTCGGCGCGATAGTAAACGGCCGAACGTTCCGGCCCGTCGCCAACCATAATAAGCCTTGCTTTTTCGCCGTTCTCTATTACCTTTGCGAGGATCTCGACGCAATCGACCGCCCGTTTGACCGGACGAAAATTCGAAACGTGAACGAGCAGCTTCTCGCCATTCGGCGCGAGTTCCTGGCGAAGCGGCGAATCCTCCAAACGCTTGTAGTGGAGCGCGCAGATGAAATTGGGGATTACCTCGATTTCGTCGAAATCAAAGGTTTCGATGGTTGCTCGTTTCAAAAACTTCGATACCGCAGTTACACCATCCGACTGCTGCAATCCGTAACGTGTGATCGGTAGATAACTTCGATCCGCTCCGACAAGCGTTATGTCCGTGCCGTGCAAAGTAGTGATAACGGGAACATAACGCTTCTGTTTGATCGATTCGCGTGCCAATATCGCGCTGATCGAATGCGGAATTGCGTAATGAACGTGAAGCAGATCGAGTTTCTCGGAACGTGCTACAGTAGCCATTTTTGTCGCAAGAGCCAGATCGTAAGGCTGGTGTTCGAAAAGCGGGTACGACATCATCTCGACTTCGTGAAAATGGACACGTTCGCCAAGCTGCGTGACGCGGGTCGGCAAAACAGAGGAGATAAAATGTACATTATGGCCGCGTTCCGCCAGGCCTTGGCCGAGTTCAGAACCGACAATGCCGCTTCCGCCGTAGGTCGGATAAACCGTAATTCCGATATTCATTAGTTGAATAGTAAATAGTGAGGGGAAAATAGTAAAGACGTATCGGCAGTGTTATAGCCGCTTTCTAACATAGTAAACGACCCCTCCGTGATCATCGGTGAAAAGAAACGAATTGGCACCGAGCTTCAAGATGTCGCACGGCCGCCCGTTCACGATACTACCTTTTAGAAAACCGGTCATGAAGTCCTGAAGTCTTTGATCTTTTCGCAGGATAACTATTTTGTAGCCGTGGCCAATCGCCTTATTTGTCGAACCGTGAAGAGATACGAGAAATGCGTCCTTTATCGCCGGGATTGTCTCAGGTCCGTCAAAGTAATCAAAACCAAGGGCGGAACTTCTTGCGGGAAACAATGCATAAGGCGTTAATACGTATCGACACCCGCTCTGCCGCCGCAATTTCGGATCCGCAATAATTTTTCCGTTGGCAGAGTGACAGTATGGCCAGCCGTAATCCGCTCCGTCCTTGAGGGCGTAAAAGGTTTCGTCCGGTCGGTTTGTGCCGAGGTGGTCCGAGCCCTGATTGCTTGCGAAAAGAAAATTACCGAACCATTTAAGTCCAACCGCATTCCGCAAACCGCTTACAAATTGGCGTCGGCCGCTTCCGTCAGGGTTCATCTCGATCACGCTCGCTCTCATCTTTTCCTTTTCTTCACAAGAGTTGCAGCTGCTTCCAACCGAAACATAGAGTTTTCCGTTTGGGGAAAATGCGATCGTCCGCGTCAGGTGCCAGCCGCCGTATTTGTAACTCAGGCCGTAATCCGGGAATGTCGCAAGCGTTTGCGGGTTTCGGTCGGTTGGCTTTTCCTCGCCGGCCGTAAATCGGCGTCTGGTCAGCTTGTCCGTTTCGGCGACGTAGAGCCATTCGCGGCCGTCGGGATCTCGGTAAAACTGAGCGCTGTTCGGATTGTGCAGGCCGGTCATATACGGAATGACCTTGGCGAATTTGCCGGCCCTGGGATTCCAGCCGTCGAGAATAAAGATCGCGCCGCGTTTGTTATCGCTTAGATTGTAAAGATCGGTCACAAAAATGCGTCCGTCAGGGGACTTCGAAAAAAATCGTACGCGTTTCAAGCCTTGTGCCGCCGGAATAATTTCAAAATCCGCGGGCAGATTTAGGTAGAATGATTTACCGTTTGCCAAGCTTATTTTTTGTGGTACAAGCTTCGGCTGCTGAGCGAAAGCTGTTACCGCAAATAAAGCGATCAGACTAATAATTTTGGCGAATTTTCTCATTGTGTCTTTCGATGAATAATTATATGAAAGCTTACACGGAAGCGATCGAATCAACCTCGACAGAAAAATCGCCCTGGTACATCATTCCGGCCGACAAGAAATGGTTCACACGGCTAGCGGTCTCCGAAATAATCGTAAAGAAAATGGAGTCGCTCAGTCTGAAATATCCAGAGGTCACAGATGCTCATAAGCAAGAGTTCCTTGAAGCAAAGACGATGTTGGAAAGCGAAATTTAATTATTAACTTTAAATCGATACGAACGAAGTATTACCGTACAGGCACGATCCGCATGATCCGGTCGTCATCCTTTGCCGGGGAGCCGCGGCCGTCGCGATTCGACGTGGAAAAGTAAATATAACCGTCTGGTCCCTCTGCTATTTCGCGAATCCGGCCGAAGTCGCCTTCGAGCAGATTCTCCTCGCTGAGAACCTTGCGGCCATCAAGCACGACGCGAATTATCTTTGCCTCGCGAAGGCATCCAAAAAAGAAATTGCCTTTGAACGCGGGAAATTTATCACCGTTGTAAAACGCTCCGCTGGCCGGTGCGCATGCCGGGGAATATTCAAGCAGCGGAGCTTCCATTCCTGCTCCGGTTGTTTTGCCGTAGATGGCCGGCCATCCGTAGTTTTTTCCGCGTTCGACGATGTTCACTTCGTCGGCTCCGCCTCCTCTGCCCTCAAAACCACTCGGACCGTGTTCCGTCTGAAACATCAAACCCGTTCCGGGTTGCCACGCCAAACCTTGTGCATTGCGATGCCCAAAAGTCCAGATCTCCGGCCGATAAGTCGCTTGCCCGACAAACGGATTGTCTTTTGGTATTGTTCCGTCGTCATCTAAGCGGAGCGTTTTTCCCGCCAGCGAGTCTGTCTTTTGAGCAAGGTCCCAGTCTGTCGAATCGCCGGTTGTCACATACAGTTTACCGTCTGGGCCAAAGCGGCAACGGGTTCCCGCATGATTCGGTGAGCCGGGAATGTTTTCAACAATAACTATGGGTTCTGTAAATTTTTCGCCGGAGTACTTGTAACGAACTACCTTGACACGCTTTCCATCGTTGTTGTACGCATACGCCAAATAGACGAGTCCGTTCGAAGCGAAATCCGGATGCGGTGAGATGTCCATCAAACCGCTCTCGCCGGACGGCTCGACATCCGGCACGACGTAAACAGGTTCAGTCCGCAACTTGCCGTTTTCGATGATCCGAACACGTCCCGGCCGCTCGGTAAAAAGCAGATCCTTGTTTGGCAGAAACGCAAATCCCCACGGCACTTCCAGCCCGCTCGCGACCGTTTCGATGCGAAAACGCGCTTCTTTATTTCGCGTTTCAAAGACTTCGTTCCCTGCAACTCCGGTTGGAGCGCTTCCGCAGCCGGTTGAGACCAGAGTAGAACATACAACGAAATAAACTAAGATTCGGTGAATGTCCATGTGTTCATCTTACCAATTTGGATATTTACCAGAAATTTTGCTAAGCAGAACGGGTTGCTCTCATATCTTTTTCCTCTGCCCGTTCGGCAAGCTCGGCCCAGCGCGTTACATCGGTTTCAAGTTGTTTATTTAGTTCTTCTTGCTCGCTAAAAAGCACATGAACCATTCCGGCGTCGCTTCCTGACAAAGATAGATCATGTTCGATCTCGGGCAAACGTTTTTCGGCAGCGGCGATTCGCTGCTCCAGATCTTCCAACTCACGTTTTTCTTTGAACGTTAACTTTACCGACGGCGACTTTTCTTTTTTCGATACGGCAGAAGTATGCATTCTCGCTGACGGGCGGGTTTCCGCCTCTTTCGTTTTTGCCTCTTCGCGTTCGGCTAACTCAAGGTAAGTACTATAATCGCCGGCGTATTCGCGGACGCGTCCGTCGCCTTCGAACCGGAAAACATTATCTATCGTGCGGTCGAGAAAATAGCGGTCGTGGCTGACAACGATCAATGCACCGGCGAAATCGTCCAGGTATTCTTCGAGAGCGATCAGCGTTGGGATATCGAGATCGTTGGTCGGTTCGTCCAACATCAGAACATTGGGCGAACTCATCAAGATTCGCAGCAGGTATAAACGCCGCCTCTCGCCGCCGGACAGGTTACCTATTATCGAATACTGGGCAGCCGGTAGAAATAGAAATTTTTCGAGCATTTTGCCCGCCGTTATTTGTGTTCCATCGATCGTGGTAATAAATTCCGCAACCTCGCGAACATAATCGATCACGCGTTGATCGTCATTCAAAGCCCTGCTTTCCTGATCGTAATATCCCAACACGACGGTCTGCCCGATCTCTATATCGCCGCTGTCCGACGGAATCCTGCCCGCAATCATTTCGAGCAAAGTCGTTTTACCTGAACCGTTTGGGCCGATAATTCCGATGCGGTCGTCACGTTTGAGCAGATATGTAAGGTCGTCGATTAAATTGATCTCACCATAGCTTTTCGAAACGCTATTTATCTCGATTACTTTTGAACCCAGCCGCTTTGAACCGAGAGCTATATCCACCTCGGCTTTGGCTGCTTCTTTCGGCTGTGCCATTAACGAATGAGCCGCTTCGACACGATGTTTGCTCTTACGTGTGCGTGCTTTAGCTCCGCGCCGCAGCCATGCCAGCTCCTTTTTTATAAGCTGATCGCGTTTGTGACCTTCGACGGCCCGCAAAGTTTCCTGTTCCGCCTTTTTTTCGAGATAATATGCGTAATTACCGCTAAAACCTTGCACCGTTCCACGGTCTATTTCCAGGATACGGTTGGTTACGCGATCCAGAAAATATCTATCATGCGTTACCAATAGAAGCACACCCGTGTAGCGTGAAAGATAGCTTTCCAGCCACTGGATCGTGTCGGCGTCGAGATGATTGGTCGGTTCGTCGAGGATCAGGATGTCAGGTTTGAAGATGAGTTC
>JAYSON010000020.1:0-19360 GCA_043722725.1 Chloracidobacterium sp. | reverse complement strand
CAAAACGACATGTTTGCCGCGAATTACAAGGCCGAAGATATGGGATCGTTCGGCACACGCGAGATCGAACGGCCCGCGGTCAATACCTATAAGGGAAGGGTAACGGGTGATGATAGATCGGAGGTCCGGCTGACGATAGACGAATCCGGCATTGAAGGCTTTTTCGATGTCGGAGGCGAACGCTACTTTGTTGAGCCCGCCCGTCGTTATTCCGACGCGGCATCCGTTGATCAAACGGTCATTTACAAGGAAGAAGATTCGCTGAACACGGAAACCTTTTACTGCGCCGCCGACCTGCCCGGCCGGATCGCGGTTGGTGAATCGCTGCTGAATCAAAACACGGCCCAGGCAATTTTGGCTTCACGAAATCTCGAGATCGCGACCGAGGCCGACCTTCAGTACGTTACGATCCTCGGCGGCGCAGCACAGGCAAACGCGAACATTACAAGCATCCTGAACATGGTTGAGGGCACGTATACGAGCGAACTTGATCTCGAGATCACGATCACATTTCAGCATACATGGTCGACCGCCGACCCGTTCGCTGGTGCGAATTCGGGCGATATTCTCATGAATTTTCTTAATTACTGGGACACGAACTATCCTCGTTCGAGTTATCCGCGCGATACGGCACATATGTTTTCAGGCAAATCGAATATTTTGTCCGCCGGAATCGCGTTTGTCGGAGCGGTTTGCTACACGCCCCAATACGCTTACGGCGTCAGCGGCTATGTAAGCTGGGCACCCGGCAAATTTCTGATCCCAGCACACGAGATCGGGCACAACCTAGGTGCCGAACACGCTGAAACGGCTCAAGGCTGCGGCAATACGATAATGAACGCATTTCTCGGCAGTGCGGCGGTTCTCTCATTTTGCCCGTATTCGCGAAACGAGATCGGCGCCTTTATGACGCAAAACGGCAGTTGCCTGGGAGGCACGTCGCCAACACCAACGCCTACTCCAACACCAATGCCCACGGCTACTCCAACACCGACACCAACTCCCGTTCCTACACCGACACCAACGCCGGTTCCAACGCCAACGCCCGTCCCAACGCCGACACCAAATCCGAACGTTCGCACGCGGTTCGATTTCGATGGCGACCGAAGGGCCGACCTTGTCGTATTCAGGCCGTCGAACGGAACATGGTATATGAATCGGACGAGTACAGGCTTCTATGTTCAACAATTCGGGCAAAACGGTGATAAAGATGTTGCGGCCGACTATGACGGTGACGGCAAAACGGACATCGCGGTTTACAGGTCCGGCACGTGGTACCGCACACGAAGCTCGACCCTGACATACGACACCGCAACTTTCGGCATACCGGGCGACATTCCCGCTCCCGCAGATTTCGACGGCGACAACAAAGCCGACCTAGCCGTTTTCCGGCCATCGACCGGGCAGTGGTTTTGGATTGGAAGCAGCAACGGCAATTTCTCGATCGTCAATTTCGGCGTCAATGGCGATGTTCCGATGGCCGGCGATTACGATGGTGACGGCCGGGCCGACATCGCCGTCTTCCGTCCGTCCAACGGCACTTGGTATCGTTTGAACAGCGGCGGTGGGTTTGTAGTTCAGCAGTTCGGTGCGTCCGGCGACAAAGCGGTTTCGGGAGATTTTGACGGCGACGGCAAATTCGATCTCGCAGTCTGGCGTCCGTCGAACGGAAATTGGTATGTCATCGGAGGCGGCAGCAACACCTATTCGATAACCACTTTTGGCGTACCAGGTGATATTCCCGCACCGGCCGATTTTGATGGCGACGGCAAAGCTGATATCTCGGTATTCCGCCCGTCTAACGGATCTTGGTACCGCCTGAACAGCAGTAACAAGGCGTTCGTTATCATCCAGTATGGACAGAACGGCGACGCTCCGGCGCCATCGTATTACGTTCAGTAACATCGGCAAATTAAATGTCGAGGACGGCCCAAAGGCCGTCCCTCTTTCTTGTTCCGCGCGTTCTTTCTGGTTCATTCCCGTTCCATCGTGCACCCACGACAAGTACACGTTCATGAATTTCGAAGTTAACTCCGCCGCAAAGCCATATCACACGCGTGCCGCCAAGGCCGGAGGAGCCTCGGGCCTTGCACAGGTCGAGATTTTGATAGACACAAACGGCAGTGTGCTAACGGCAAGAGCTCGCACCGGCAACAAACTACTCCATCCCGAAGCCGAGCGCGCCGCGTTGCAGTCTAAATTTTATCGCCCTGAAGTTTACGGCAAACCCGCCCGAGCGATTGGATTTCTAGTTTATCGTTTCGGCGAGAGCCGTGAAGAATAGGACTTTTCCTGCCCACTGCGTACTTGCTTTCTATCTGGAATTGCTAATTAGCACCGCGTCGCTCGTGCTTGACATTCGGCCAACGGCAAAATACTTTCCGTTCGGCGACAACGAAAAGTCGGATAATAATTGAGAAGTAAAGTTTGTGAGCGGTTTAGGCGTTGAGCCGTCGAGCGGCAATGACCAGATGTTTCCCGCATTGCCGATGGTGCTTATATATAATAAAGACTGATTATCCGGCGACCACATTGTCGAACTCCCTTTTAAGGTCGCGGGAACATCCAAAGTTTTCAGGATCCAACCGCCTTCCGACGAAATGATCCCGAAACGCCATTTGTCGTCAGCCATAAAAAAGTAGCTTATCCGGCTGCCGTCGTTCGAAATTGACGGCCATTTGGCGTAGGAACCGGTTAACTGGACAGGTTCGCCACCCGCGAGCGGAATCTTCCACAACCGTTGATTGGAATGCAATCCTTGCTGGTAAACGATTGTGCGATTATCGGGCGAACAGCTTGGATTAACATCCACTTCGCCATTTGTCAGTTGCGTCAGGTCCGTGCCATCCGCGGCAACGCGCCAGAGATTTGATTTGCCATTGCGCCACGAGCCGAAAACAAGATATTTTCCATCGGGGGAAATGCACAAACCTCTCGAATCTACCTGAGCGTTTACGGTTAGTTGACGGCGATTACCGCCATCCGCGTCCATCATCCAGAGATTTGAACCGCCGTCTTTGTTTGAACGGACGATAATTCTTCCTTCGGGAGTCCAAACAAACGGGTGTAGTTCTCCAGTCTCCGAAATTATTTCCCTAAAATCGTTTGCTTCCGCGCCCGCTTCGCCGACGAAAATGCCATTGACGGTATTTGTTTCAGTGCTGACAAAAGATTCGCCGTCGGCTGTCGCGCTCAACGAACCGTATTGGTTCAGGTCATTAGTAATTTGCCTTGCCTCGCCTCCGGGATAAGAGAGAAGTCGGATCTGACTTCCCCCCGAAACTTTTTCGCTCGCCGTAATTAACAAGCCGCTTCCGTTTTTCAACCATTCGATGCTGAAAACGTCATACCAACGCTGCTCGCTCAAAAGCTTTTCGCTGCCGTCGAGTACGTTAACGCCGACGACTGAGGAATAACTCGCGTCCGCTTCAAAATGATTGACAAGACAAGCGACAGTCTCCCCATCGGGCGACCAAGCGACAACCGGCACTTGAGTCTCGAAAGTGTTCGGATAATTTTTTATGGCAATCGAATGTTGATTGCCGCCATCCGCATCGGCGATTACCAGATGATTTTTTCCTGCGGCGGAATCCGATTGCGTATAAGCGATATGTTTTCCGTCCGGAGCGAATGCGACATAACTGGCGATGATGTTGGGGATTTTTTCGCTGACTCCGCCGAGCGAGGAAACTCGGTAAAATTGCGGGTCCGCATTGCCGTTAGAAAAAAGATTATAGAAAATATGCGAGCCGTCGGGGGTAAAAGTCAATTCATACACCTGAGCCGTAGAGGGCGGCATAAGACGGACACTGCTAGCCGTGCCGACTTGCTGAACCCAAATACTATTGCCATCACTCTCGCCCAAAACATAGGCCATGTATTTTCCGTCCGGCGAAACGGTGGCGCCGCTTACTTTACCGCTGTTAGTTAGTCGAGTCAGTTTGATTTTTTCAAATGGCTCGGCGGACTTTTTCCCGTTCAAATAATAGATCCCGAAAGCTGATGCCAATAAAACAAAAAAGCTGGCGATGGCTAGTATTTGAGTCACGGAGACACGGGGGCGCGATGACGCGGCGACGTTTCGCAAAGTGGAAATCTTCTTCCCTTCTGAAATCCCCGTGTCACCTGTTTCTTTCTCGATGGTGATCCGGGCGAGCGTTTCGGTTTCGATAATGAGTTCATCGTCTTCCGAGTCTTCCAAGTTCGAGACATCGCTCGAAAAGCGATAGCCATAGCCGGGAATAGTTTTGATAAAGCGCGGATTGTTTTTATTTTCGCCAAGAGCCTTGCGGATTTGTGAGACGTGGACGGTTAGGTTCGATTCCTCGACGATTTGATCGTGCCAGACATTTGCAAAAATTTCGTCCTTACTTACCAGGCGGCCATTGTTTTCGACAAGGGCAACAAGGACATCGAACGCTTTCGCGGGCAGGGGAAGAGTTCTATCTCCTCGCCGCAGTTGTCTGTTTGCCGCGTCGAGTTCGAAGCCGTCAAAACTGTAAATTCTCCGATTTTGCACTTTCATCGCCTCACTTCGGAAATAATTCGGAAATAATTCCCGAATACTTTAGGACTTTCCCCTGCATCGCACGGCAGACTCGTCGCGTGCCGTCAATTTATTGATCGCGTTGTGCCAAGACAGTTATAAACGTATAAATGCGACGCGATTATAGCAGAGATCGACTGATGTCGAAAACTTTTTCGGCGCTGAATAGATTTGATAAGGAGACAAAAACTATGAACATCGAAAACGGAATAAAGAGCCGCGATATGGAAAAGATATCACGGCGCAAGGTTTTGTTTGGCCTGGCGGCAGCTGGAGCGGGCCTGGCGGTTGCCGGAACGACGAACGCCAAAACCACCGACCTCAGGGCCCAGGAACAAAGGCTCCGAGAGGTGCTCCGGCACGTCGAGATCGCCAACGACCACTTCAAACGCGTGGCAGCGAGGTGGGTAGGTCCTCCCGATATAAGCGTGGCTGTGTTCGACGGTCTGCTGATCAACATCAACACCGAGTGTCAAAGCGTGATGGACACGGCCAGGGAGCTGCTCGATCTCAGGGGTGCGTAGCACTTCGAGCCGTCACTTTCCGAGCCTCGAGCTTCGTGAACGCGGGCGTCAATTCGTTCACGCCCGCGTCCTTTGATTGAAGGAGAAGAACATGCGAACTAAAAGAAAGCTTCTGAATATCGTTCCCCCCATCGACGCCGAAACCTTAAACGGCCACCGGCCGAAAAAGGTCTTCGAGTCGAATCAGGCGATCATCTTCGACGACTTCCTGCCGGAGGACATCTACCAACGCGTCAGCCGCTTTGCGCTCGGGATCGATTACGAGCACATCAACACAAAGGGCAAAATCCGGCGTGCCTGGCACATCCATGACGGCTTTCCCTTACGAAGCACGCTCGATCTCATTTACTTTGCTGACGAAAGCATCAAGGTGGAAGGAGGATATGTGTATCCCACCGGGGACGCCCTGGACCTGTTCACCGATCATATGCTAGCCATTCAACCTTCGGTCGAGCACATGGTGGGAAAGAAAGGCGCGGGTGGCTGGGAGCTGCTCTCGGTCTCAGGCTGGATCTACCCGCCCGGAACGGGGCTTACCATGCACACAGACGGGGACGGGTATTCGGGAGCGTACGTCTATTTCCTGAGTCCGACCTGGCGCACCTATTGGGGAGGGATGCTCATCATGCCCGACGA
Organism: Chloracidobacterium sp.; assembly: GCA_043722725.1. Classification (GTDB taxonomy): domain Bacteria; phylum Acidobacteriota; class Blastocatellia; order Pyrinomonadales; family Pyrinomonadaceae; genus OLB17. The sequence continues at coordinate 13,654 of JAYSON010000020.1, read as the reverse complement.
GGAAGTAAACAACGCAGTTCACGATTACCGCAATACCCATGACAAGCAGGATTTCTACGATCTGAAATGGCTCAACGCCAACAACGTCGAAGAGCTGATGATGGAGCAAGGGTTCGCCAAATGCATCTTCCCGAAGAAGAACCGCATCGTGTTCATCCAAAACGAGGCGTATCACATGGTCACTCGCGTCAACGAGGCGGCAGGAGACAACCCGCGCATGTCGCTTGCCGGGTTTTACCACGAAAAAAACCCGCTAGCCCTTCAAGACCCTTCCGGCGAAGGTGGTGGACCGCAATGAAGGCTGCCAAAAGAAAAAATTTTGAGTCCCTGCTTTAGCAGGCTTCTGTTTAGAGAATTGGCCGCATAAAGGCGGAACTCAAAACGACTTTAAAAGGAGATAAAAACAATGAACATCAAAAAGAATTTCGTTATCGCGTTTGCGCTCGGCGCAACCATTTTCGCTTTTTCAACTGCAGCTGCCTTCGGGCAAATCGCTCCGCCGGATCAACGCCCCCAATTCTCGCTTTACGGCATGCACTTTATCAGCGGCGGACAGACCGTCCGCGTTGCGGTGCAAAATTCGTGCGTTTCCGACGCTGCGGCAGTAGGCCCCTGCAATAACCCCGAAATCATTCCCTGCATCCGCGTGAGGGTTGTCTTTGACGTTTATGAACAAAGCCCGACACAGCCCGGACGCCTGCGTTTCGTCCGCCGCGTAGCGCGTGAAGTGCTGCTCGACGGCGGCGAAGCGGCGACCTTCGAATTTCCGGCTGGGCGCGGCGGCGATTGGATCAGTCCGGCGGTCTTTGCCCGGCCCGAAGAGGTTGGTCCGCCCGACGTCCGCCCTATTCGATTGGTTTCAACGCTCTCCGTGCGCCAATTCGGACTTACTGTTTTTAATCTTCCGGCGGAGCTCAAAGGCTTCGATCCGCAGCCAGACCCGCCCGCGGCGCGCGAGCAATAGGGAACTGCGATTGGCGGTGGAATGTTTTCAGCCTCGTTCACGAGGCTTTCCCGAAGGGCAATTAGCCCAGCCGTTTACGGCTGGGTTGCGATTGAGAATTGAACGAAAGGACGTTTTAACGTCCTTCTCGCTTGAAAGGCTTTAGCCAACAAATAGCTAAAGCTGTCTTTGAAAGGGCGTTAAAACGCCCTCGAATTGTTCACGGATGCTGACCACGCGGTAAACCGCGTGGCTATTAGCCCTGAAACGCGGAAAGCCTCGTCAACGAGGCTGAAAAGAAAAAGCTTATTCTGATTCACAACGAAGATTCGAATTTTCAGAGAAGAAATGAATCATCGAACGGAAAAAACAGTAATTACGGTCGAAACATTTCAACGGACGAGCATTCGATCAGGGCGGAAGGCAAAGATCGCCTGGTGCGGCCAGTGTGCGGCGGAAACCGTGATGCTTTCACCTGACCAAGCTGCCGCGCAATTGCAAATCACCGCCCGCGAGATCTTCCGAATGGCCGAAACGGGCGAGATTCATTATTTGGAAACCGAAAGCGGCGCTCTGCTCGTTTGCAGAAATTCATATCAGAACCGTTTGCGGTAGCAGACGGGCTTTTATAAGGAGAATTCTATGCCATCAAAAGAAGCATTAGCAATTTACTCCCAGGGCATCGCATTAACTTGGGCCAACAGGAATTCGGAGAACCGCTGCTCATTCCTTAAAGATATGTATGATCAGACGTTGTTGGAACGGCCGATCAATTGGACTCATAACGCCGGACGAGGTACAAACCTGGACGCTCTTAAGCAGGGAAAGTGGCTGCGAAAGAACGGTGTTCCGGGTGGTACTTCGATAGCATCGGAAGGTACTTCATGGTGCGGGATCTTTGCGGCCTATTGCCTGCGGGGGATTGGTGTGCCCGCCCAATGGAAACTCAGCGTCGGTATCGATGCGCCGTCGACCATGTTGGAAAGACGAGCCGGATACTATCATTCCGATCAGATCGGCCCGGGGGACATCTGTGTCATCCAAGAAAATCAGCATCACTTCATAGTCAATAAACGCGTCGGCAACAAGCTTTACAGCTCCGATGGTAATCTCGCCGGACAAATGATCGGCGAGCGGGACTACGACGTCAATGTTTTGCTCGCCGGCGTCAAGAAACAGGCTGAATATGACGGAAGTGCCATGGGAAAATTACTGCCGGATGCAAGTAAGTACAGCTTTTACTTTTACCGGATGTTGTAGACGGCTCAACGGAAACCGAAACACCGCACCTGTTTCTTTGCACCGCGTTTAGTGGTTTTGAAAGCCCACTATTCGCTCTGGTACGTGAACGAAGCAAAACAACGGCATAGTGCTCTGCCTCGTGTAGGCGAGGCCGCAAACAGTAGAACTGTAAATAATCAGATCGATTACACAACTGCGGTTGTTGATCCGGTCGACGACACGTCGTTTTGGATCGCTTTACCGTACGTTGATAGTAACGGCAGTTACAAAACGGTCGTGGGGAAGATTTCGCCCTGACCAAGCCATTACAACATTAACTGGATGCGAGGCGACTCCTTGAAAAAAATAAAAGAGGAGCCGCCTTTCGGACAGCCTCCTCTATTTACAGCAGCGCGATCTCTAAGATTTCTGCCCGTGTTTATTGCAGCGAAGCGTCATCGACGCGGAACGTAGTTGTCAGCGAGCTGTCCATAGTTGAACGGAACTGCACCCTCACCGTCTGTCCCTTGTATGCAGCCAAATTCAGCGATTTCTGCGAATAAACGCCCGCTGTGCCGCGGTTGAGATTGCTGTAGGTCGCTGATGTCGCAAGCAGTGTTCCGGCAGTATTTCTAACCTCCACGAACAACTTGTCGTACTGAACGGAAGTCGTCGTCTCGCTCGATGTTACATTCAGCCAAAAGCTCAGTGTTCCCGCGGCCGATGTCGGTATCGAAACCGTCTGGTAAGACTGTCCGCTGACGCTGTTATTTACACCGAAATAGATGTAGCCGGTCCCGCCGTGCGGATAGCTGCCGTTGGCAATGTAGAAGGCTCCTGTGCCGCTGCTGACCCACGGTGACACGCTCCCTTCAAATCCGCCGTTTAAGAGCAGGTTTGCACCCGGCGTCGGCGTCGGTGTTGGAGTCGGCGTTGGAGTCGGAGTCGGAGTAGGAGTCGGCGGTGGAGCACCTGAGAAGATCGAGTAGAGCAAAAGATTGGGTGAACCCGTGCCGATGCTCGTCAGTTTACCGGTCGAAGCCGCATTAGTGATCGCAGTGTTGACGGTGGCGGGAGAAGCGCCAGGATTGTTCTCCAGATAAAGTGCGGCGACGCCGGCAACGTGCGGTGAAGCCATCGAAGTGCCGCTGATCGTATTTGTCGCCGTATCATTCGTGTTCCAGGTCGACGTTATGCTTGAACCAGGGGCGAAGATGTCTACACACGTTCCGAAATTTGAAAACGAAGAGCGTGCATCGGTGTTCGTGGTCGAACCGACAGTCAGCGCATTTGGCGCCCTGGCAGGTGAACTGCCGCACGCATCGGCATTGCTGTTACCGGCCGCGACCGCGTATGTAACTCCGGAAGCAATGGAATTTTGCACGGCATCATCAAGGGCGGTTGATGCGCCGCCACCCAAACTCATATTAGCCACAGCCGGGCTAATACGATTGTTCGTTACCCAATCTATACCGGCAATCACGCCGGAATTGGAGCCTGATCCTGAGCAATTCAAAACGCGAACCGCATACAGGCGAACGTTTTTCGCAACCCCGTATGTCGAACTGCCCACAGTACCGGCAACGTGCGTGCCATGGCCGTTACAGTCGTTTGTATTCTGCCCGTCGCCGATGGCGTCAAAGCCCGCGAACGCCCGGCCGGCAAACTCGACATGAGTTCGTCTGATCCCGGTGTCTATAATGTAAGCATTGACACCGCTTCCGGTCGGCATGTAATTATAGGTTCCGTTAAGCGGAAGGTCGCGCTGGTCGATGCGGTCAAGACCGAATGTCGCGCCTGTCTGTGTCGTATTAGCAAAGACCAGGCTGTCCTGTTCAACATACTTGACCCGCAGGTCCCGGCTCAAACCCTTCGCCTTCTCTTCGCTCATTTCAGCGACATAGCCATTCAGGGCGTATTTATAAACGCCTACGACTTTGCCCTCGTAAACGATGCTTAGCTCCTCCGCGACCGCGCTCGCTTCCGAACTTTCCCCGCGAGCGCCGGTTGACCAGTCCTCAAGAACCACAATATAGCGATTCGCAATCCTATTTTTAGTCTCTCTGAATTTATTTTCCTGTCCCGCACTTTGAAACGAAACAAAACTCAAGGCGAAAACGCCGACAGCCAGAATTAGCATGCCGAATTTGATTTTCTTCATGTTTGAACTCCTTGTACCGTGGTGAAATTAGTAGTTATAAGTCCTGACTTACGACGAAATATGGGAAATTATCGAATGAAAATCGTTCTATGAATGAAAACCGAAACGGATTAGAAGACCCGAGCCTCTACCCCTTGAAAATTGTTTTTCGTTCACGCTGCAATACTCAAAAAGAATGTATAAAGTTGAAAGAGACAACTGGGGGTATGAGCCGGAATCTTAGTCGCCTTTGAAGATTTTGTCAAGGCGAAATCCTAATTCTAATGGCAGGCATAAATATTTCTAATCACGACCAGCCCGGCGACATATTTTCGTGGGCCGAGGTGTCGCAGATTCATAAGACCCGCAACGGCATCTACCAACGAAACGGCCGCCTGATCTCGCTTCTCACCGATTTTGGCCGGATCAATCCGTGCTATCCCGATTTTCACGGAAAAACAACAGATACAATATTTTATACCGGCTACGGCCGTCGCGGCGATCAAAGACTAGACAGCCAAAACCGCGCTTTGCTCGACGCCGTAAACACCGAAATAACTGTTCCGTTATTCAATAAACTATCACCCGGCAAATGGGAGTTCCTGGGATTTTGGCAAGTGATCGATGGGCGCTATGTTTTTGACGAAAAACAGAATAGAATGCTTTGGAAATTTACACTACAAAGAGTCCCGTAGCTAGAGCGGGTTTTGATTTGGGCTGCGCCCATCTATTTGCGGAAAAGCTATGCTTTTCCGTTGTCTTAAAAAGTAAACTAGCGGCTATGCCGCCGCTCATTCGTTAGAAGTCGAGCCGAATAACATTTAGAACAGGAGACTACGTCATGTTTCTTCGCTACTTTTTCTTCACCTTTACATTCTTCGCAATCACGAGTTCCTTCAATGCTCAGACAACCTGGACGCCCGAAATGCAGGTAAAAACCAAAGCCATCGGCAGCCCGCGCGTTTCACCCGACAATAAACGTCTTGTTTACACGGTAAACGAGGCCGTCATGACCGCCGATAAAAGCGAATTTGTCACGCAGGTCTGGATGGCGACTACCGACGGCAAGGAGAATTACCAGGTCACGTTCGGCGATAAGTCATCGACGAACCCGAAATGGTCACCCGACGGCAATTCGATCGCCTTTACTTCGAACCGCAAAGACAACAAAAACAATGTTTATATTTTGCGGCTGATCGGCGGCGAGGCCGAACCGCTTACCGATGTAAAAAGCGCGGTCGGCGATTTCGAATGGTCGCCCGACAGCCGCTGGCTCGCCTACACGATGACCGATCCGAAGGCCGAAGATGAGGAAAAAAACGACAAGGGAAAGAATGATTTCCGCTGGATGGACGAAAATATAAAAATGTCGCGGCTGTATGTCCTGTCGGTCGCAAAAGACGCCAACGGCAAACGCGAGCCGCGAAAACTGACCAGCGACAATCGCAATGTAATGGGATTCGACTGGTCGCCGGACGGTTCTCGGATCGTCTTTAGCCACGTGTCAACACCCGGTGCGAACGATTGGACGACGTCCGACGTTGCAATAGTCGATGTGGCGACCTCCAAAGTGACACCCTTTGCGGCAACGGCGGCCGCGGAAAACTCGCCAAGCTATTCCCACGACGGCAAATGGATATCGATGGTCGTCGGCGATCTTCCGACCCGCTGGGCGCAAAGCAGTAACATCGTCGTTTTCCCCGCCGCCGGCGGAGCGGCTAAAAAGATGCCGCTCTCGTATGACGGCCAGCCAAACATTGTCGGCTGGTCGGCGGATAATTCGAAGATATACTTTACCGAAGCAAAAGGTGCCGGAACGGCTATCTATTCGGCAAATGTCGCGGCCGGCACGGTCGCCGAAGAGCAATACCTGGATGAAGCGGTCGTAACCGGCGTCAGTCTCAATCGGGACTGCAGCATTTTCAGCTTTGCGATGCAGACCGCCGATCACCCGCCCGAAGCCGTCATCGCCCGCTTGGACGGAACTCCGATGCTGATCTCGCACGCCAACGATGATCTTGCCAAAATACCGGTCGGCAAAACGGAAGTCATAAAATGGAAAAGCACCGACGGCCGCGACATCGAAGGGCTTTTGACCTACCCAGCCGGTTACGCCGCGGGCACAAAAGTTCCGCTAATTCTTAATGTTCACGGCGGCCCGGCTGGCGTTTTTCAACAAAGCTACATCGGAGGCCGCGGCTCTTATCCTATCGCAACATTCGCCTCACGCGGTTATGCCGTTCTGAGGCCAAACCCGCGCGGCTCATCGGGCTACGGAACGGAATTTCGACGCGCGAATATGAAGGACTGGGGCGGTATGGATTATCAGGATTTGATGACCGGCGTCGACAAGGTGATCGCGATGGGCGTCGCCGACCCGAACCGCCTTGGCGTCATGGGGTGGAGCTACGGCGGCTATATGACATCGACGATCATCACCAAAACAAAGCGGTTCAAAGCGGCCTCCGCCGGTGCGCCAGTGACAAATTTAATGAGCTTTAACGGCACTGCGGACATTCCCGGATTCGTGCCGGATTACTTCGGCGGCCAGTCGTGGGAGATTCCCGATGTCTACGTCAAGCACTCGGCGATGTTCAACATCAAAGGCGTCTCGACGCCGACGCTGATCCAGCAGGGCGACGCCGACGTTCGCGTTCCGATCTCGCAGGGGTACGAGTTTTACAACGCCCTCAAGTCGCAGGGCGTCCCGACCCGAATGATCGTATTACCGCGCCAGCCGCACGGCCCGAACGAACCGAAAATGCAAATGGCAGCAATGCAAAGCAATCTCGATTGGTTTGAGAAATATCTAAAATAGCCTGACAAAGGATGATCGAGATCAGACCCACAATTGACGCTGACAAACCGGCCGTTTGGCGGATCATTCAAGCCGTCATCGCCGGCGGCGATACCTACACATTCGCCCCGGACACTGCTGAGGGCGAGATGATGGCGTTCTGGTTTTCGGCGGAAAAATACAACTATGTTGCGGTGACGGATGGTGCCGTGGTCGGCACATTTTGGCTCAAAGCAAATCAGCCCGGCCTCGGATCGCACGTCGCCAATGCCGCCTACATGGTCTCGCCCGACGCCGAAGGTAAGGGCGTCGGCAAACAAATGGCCGAATATTCGCTCGACGAAGCAAAGCGGCTTGGCTTCACCGCAATGCAGTTCAATTTCGTCGTCAAAAGCAACACCGTTGCCGTAAACCTCTGGCAAAGTATCGGCTTCGAAATAATCGGCGAGATCCCCGACGCTTTCAACCACTCAAAGAATGGCCTCACAAATGCCTATATAATGTTTCGTAAGTTATAATGGCATTTTATGACAATTGACGAACAGCTCGCATACCTAAAAAAAGGCACAATTGATGTTATCCGCGATGAGGACCTGCGCAAAAAGCTTGAGCGGTCTGCGAAGACGGGCAAGCCTTTGCGCGTAAAGCTCGGACTTGATCCGACGGCGCCGGATATTCATATTGGGCATACGGTCGTTATCCGCAAGCTGAAGGCGTTTCAGGAGTTGGGGCATACGGTTATTTTTTTGATCGGGGATTTTACCGGGATGATCGGCGATCCTTCGGGGAAGAACGTGACACGTCCGCCGCTTTCGCGGGAGGAGATAAATGTAAATGCCGAGACTTATAAAAAACAGATGTTCAAGCTGCTCGATCCGGAGAAAACGGAACTGCGTTTTAACGGCGAATGGATGGACAAATTCGGCGCGGCGGATTTTATAAAGCTATGTGCAAAAACAACGGTCAAACAGATCCTCGAACGTGACGATTTTACAAAGCGGATGGCTGATGAAAAGCCGATATCGCTGCACGAACTGCTTTACCCGCTGGTGCAGGGCTACGATTCGGTCGCTCTCGAAGCCGATGTCGAGCTTGGCGGCACCGACCAGAAATTCAACCTGTTGATGGGCCGCAACTTGCAGCGTGAGTACGCGCAGGAGCCGCAGGTCATCATTACGACACCGCTGCTCGAAGGGCTGGACGGCGTCAACAAGATGTCGAAGTCGCTCAACAATTACATCGGAATCGACGAGCCGCCAAACGACATGTTCGGCAAGGTGATGTCGATCTCCGACGATCTGATGTGGCGTTATTACGAGCTTCTCACCGACGCGACCGTCGATGACATAAATGCCCTCAAATTCAAAAGCGAAGCCGAAGCCGAGAACCCGCGCGAACTGAAAGTGAATCTGGCGAAACAGCTCATCAAGGATTTCCATTCCTGGGAAGCCGCCGAGGATGCCGAAGAGGAATTTGACCGCCGCTTTGTTAAAAAAGAAGTGCCGGATAAGATAGAGGAACGGGTTGTGGCCGCGCAAACTTATCGCCTCGCAGACCTCATCGCCTTAACCGGTCTCGCCGACTCAAAAGCCGAAGCAAAACGCCTGATCGAACAGGGCGGAGTGAAGATCAACGGCGAAAAAGCTACTTTGGCTGCCGCCGAGATCGAGGTTAAAACAGCCGAAGATGTTTTGCTGCAGGTCGGCAAGCTCAAATTCCTGCGAATAAAAGGGGAGTGAACCAAAACTCCACTCCTTGTTTAGGAGGGGTGGACGCGTTTTGTAGACGGGGTGGTGAATCTGTAAATGTTCTTTTTCCTTAATATTCTAATCGATATCGCAAAGGTAAGATCTAAGATCCTGAATTATCTACCACCCCGTCAGCCCAAAGCGGCTGCCACCCCTCCTAATCCAGGAGGGGAGTTTTGGGGAATGCACGGACAGTTAAAACTTTGCGCCGCTCACCATTCAATTCTTGTGCTATCCGACAGTTGCGTTTATGCTTAGAAGTTAACGAATGAGAACAATCGGCACAAAACGGGTCAAATTATCCGATAGATTCAACACGCTGGCGGCATCAAATACGCCGTTGCGTCAGCTTGTAGGGAACCTTTCAAAGGTTGCCAAGTACGCCATTGACGAGGCAAACAGTCTTTCGCTCGAACGCATTGCGATCAATATAAATAGGCTCCCGAAGAAGCTCGACGGCTTTAAAATCGTACATCTGTCCGACATTCACCACAGTCCATTTACCGGCCTCGAACACATCGCTCGTGCGGTCAAAATAGCTAACCGGCTGCGTCCGGACATGTTTATCCTGACAGGTGATTATGTTTCGCATGACGCAAAATACGTCGCGCCGGTCGCCAAAGTTTTAGGTGAATTGACCGCCGAATTCGGCACCTACGCGTGCCTGGGCAACCACGACCATTGGACCGATCCTGACCTCGTGACAGCACGATTTCGCGAACAAGGCATTAATGTTTTGATCAATGAAGGTTTCCGTTTCGAAGCTCGCGGAGCATCTTTCTGGCTCGCTGGCGTTGACGATCACATGGTCGGCAAGACCGATCTGCCCACGGCTTTGCGCGGCTCTTTCCCGGATGAAATGAAGCTCCTGCTTGCCCACAACCCGGTGATATTTAGACAAGCGGTCCGCCTCGGCGTCGATCTGACTTTGAGCGGCCACACGCATGGCGGTCAGGTCAAAGTCCGCGATCCGGAAAAACGTCTGCTTAAACGCCGAAAGCTGACGAACGGCCTACACGGACGAAAAAATTCCCAGATCTACATCACACGCGGCATCGGAACGGTTGTACTGCCGATTCGCTATCGGTGTCCCCCGGAAATCAGCCTTCTTGAATTGCGTAATGAGTAATAATACGGGCAGAAACGCGAGTATGAACGAGTGTGCCTCGTTGCAGCGGTACATTGTACGCTCCTTAATAATCGCGTTTCCGCCCGGAACGGTAATTTCGCAATGAATTCCATTCTCACAATCCCAAACCTGCTCACCTTCCTTAGAATGGCTTTGATACCTGTGTTCGCGAGCCTTTTATTTTACGGCTACGGAGCGTGGGCATTGATCGTATTTATAATCGCGGGACTGTCCGATGGTTTGGACGGTTTTCTGGCGAGGCGCTTTAATCAGGAATCCGAGCTCGGAACGATCATGGACCCGATTGCCGACAAGCTTTTGATGACTACCGCCTTTGTCATTCTCACCATGCCGAACGTTCTACAGCCGGCCCGCCATTTACCCGTTCCGTTTTGGGTTACGGCGGCCGTAATCGGCCGCGACGTGCTGATCATAACCGTCGCCGGTGCGATCAATGTCATGACTGGCTTTCGCGGCTTCAAGCCGTCACAGCTTGGTAAACTAAGCACTTTTGTCCAGATCGTCGCGGTCGGTTTAATCCTGCTTTCGCCGGTTATCGGCTATAGCTTCTATCTCCCGACGATCTACACAATCGTCGCTCTCTTCGCCGTCGCCTCCGGCATCCACTACATCTTCCACGTCGCCCGATTGATGAGGGAAGAAGATCCCGCTCAGAACCGGGATCAGGGGTGACCAGTTCAAAAAGTTCCACTACTTACGAAGGAAGGGTGGCCGCGTTTCGCGGACGGGTGGTTCTCGTCCTCGTTAAAATCTCAGAAAACTAGAAGAAAGAACCCAGTCGCTATTGCTCCCGGTTCTCACCTGTACGTCCGTGTTCGGTTTTAATTCATTGCATCGCCGGCGGCACTTAAACGAAAAAAAGGGACGGCTGTTCGCCATCCCCCCCTTCAAACCAACTTAAACTTCGAGTCGCTAGTCTATTCCGAGGCTCCTGCCATTTCGGTGACGCGCTGCGGGCTTAGGTTCAGAATGTTGTCGCCGGTGCGAACCGTCACCTGATTACTCCAAAGCGCGAAGCCCTTGCCCGTTTTCGTTATGCCGAAAAGGTAATAACTGTTTGGCTCAATTCCGCCGAGCTGGGCCTTGCCCGATCCGTCTGTCATACCGGAGTACTTGATGTGATCCTTGATCGCAGCGAGTGCTTTGCGGTTAAAATCTCCGTACCGATCCGGATATACAACTGATAAGCCGAAACTGTTCGCAAGCGTCTGGCCTTCGATCGGTTCAAGATCGGCGTCGTTAAGAATGGTGTCAAGATCCTTGTCCAGCAGATAGAATTTTTCGTTGCGGACCGCCTGCGGTGCCCCGGTTCGACTTGCGACCTTGGCATCGATGACCACTCGGCCTTTTGTCGATGCCGGATCCGAAGGAATCGAGGTTTGCGAACCCGGAACCGTGACTGTCTGTGAATTTGTCGGCGGTGCGGTGACGGTAGTGGTGTCTGACGGAACATTTATCGTCTGCGAATCGATGGTTCGGTCGGCATCTCGGGTGCGGTTCGATGCTCGCGTCGTAGATACGTTGACATTAAGATTGGTGTTCGCCGTTTCGTCATTCCGCGATATTGCGTAAAACAGCAAGGACAGCAGTGCGACACCCAAAATTCCGATCGGTATAAAGGCCCAAGGCGGAAAACCGCCGTCCTCGCGGGGTGGATTTGCCACAATCACGCGTTTTTCGGTCGTCGGGACGGCAGCATTGATCGGCCGGCCACAACTCGGGCATGCCACCGCTGCCTGTGAGATTTCGTGTCCGCATTCAGGACAGTATATTAACGACATTTTTAAAATTCCTCCCTTTTTTGCTCGAAAAGACTATTTTACACGACCGACACTGCATCTGTCATGCCAAATCTTGCGTCTGCCATGAAGCACATAATTCCGAAGCTCGGTTTCAAACCGGGATTGTTCAGCCTAGCTTATACCTCTCGCCGTCTATCGATTACGCAATCTATCTCCCGACGGTCGAAAAACTTGGCAGACCGTCGAACTCTAATTGATACGTCCCGTTCCGCGCCAACTATTCTTGTTATGCCAGCCGATGACTGTATCGTCCGCTCCGATATCATTCCACCAACTCTCGAATTCTTCGCGTGTACTGTAGGTGGCCGCCGGCGCGACGAGGTGATCGAAGACAATCGTATGCTGTTCGCGCCAGCCGAACTTGGAGATCGTGTACATGTAATCATTGTAAAAAAGCCGGTTTGCGACCGCTGAACCGCTCTTAGTGCGATTCAGAGGGCCATAGACCAATTTGGTAATCATAAAGAGCGCGGCAGTGGGGAGCTTCGACAAATGAAGCAAAGTCCGCGGAGCAATCCGCGAAGTGAATCGCTCACGCAACGGGCTGACAATGCTCGTGATCCAGCCGTTATTTTCCGCTCCATAGACCCAAACCGAGAAATGCCCGCCGGGTTTGATCTTCGAAGCGACTGACCGGAAACCAACAATGGGTTCCGGAACGTGATCAATAACGCCGACCGAATAGGCGTAGTCGAAAACACGTTTAAAAGGAAGGCGACAGAGGTCGCCCTGTACAACGTGCATGTTTTCGGAGCCTTTTGACGCGGCGAAGGCCGGTTCGACGGCGTCGCTGAGGTCAATGCCAATAACTTCGCGAGCTCCCCATTCGGCAGCGAGCTTCATGTGACGGCCTTTGCCGCAGCCGCCGTCGAGTATGATCTTATCTATGAAAAATTCAGGTTTGACCGGATCGATCCAGCCAAGCATCTGATCGCCGTACCGATCGTCTTCCTGTGTAAAGTGCTGCCACTCGAAGCCGAAACTCTCGGCTATTGCAGCTTTTTCCGGTTCGATCTCGTCGAGGTTGGCGAAGCGTGGTACGCCGCGCACGATCGGAAAACGAGTGTCGCATGAAATGCAAGCAAGTTCGCCTTCAAGAATCTCTATTCCATCGGTTTCTCCTTCGGCGATTATTTTTAGCTCGCCGCTGCACGACGGACAGGCCAAATAATCCATCAATTTTCGTTTCATTTCAGCTCCTGGTAAATCATACTAATCTCATTTTCATCCGTGCAGCCTTTTCATCGCGTCGTCAAATAAAGTAGTGGCAAGCATTTCTGGCTCGTGCAGTTTGTGCCCGGATTTAAAAGTAAGGCGATGGCTCACCCAAAAATTTTAGCATTCCCCACATCGGCTGCGCCATTACGCCGCTAGTTTTGAGCAATTAAATCAGGTTTTCGAGATAACAGCTAAAAGCTTTGCAATAAACTTGACAACAACGCACTCAACTATTATCATCTCTAAAGGCTCAAGTCATTATATTTAGTTAATAAACGAGCGAAGTAATTTTGATAAGTGGAGAAACAAGAATGAGCAAGATTATCGGTATCGATTTGGGAACGACGAATTCGGTGGTCGCCGTGATGGAAGGCGGCGAGCCGGTCGTCATCACCAATCCCGAGGGGAGCCGGATTACGCCGTCGGTTGTCGGCTTTGCCAAGTCCGGCGAACGCCTGGTCGGCCAGGTCGCCAAACGTCAGGCGGTCACCAATCCTGAGAACACCGTGTTCTCGATCAAGCGCTTCATGGGGCGTCGCTTCGACGAAGTGAACGAAGAAATGAAGATGGTCCCGTACACGGTGATGCGGGTCTCGAATGGCGACGTGCGCATCAACGCCTCGGGCAAGGAATTC
>JAYSON010000019.1:0-3272 GCA_043722725.1 Chloracidobacterium sp. | reverse complement strand
GGGGTTACGATGCGGCTCGAGATGGAAACACGGCGTTTCTACCTTGGCCGCGATTACAGCGAGGCAATCGAAGCTTTGGGGGCGGTACCGGTTCACCTTTCGCTGATACCAAAGCCGGAGTATATTGCTGAGGCCTTGCGTGGCCTTGACGGCATTTTGCTCCCCGGCAGCGACAGTGATGTCGATCCGTCGTATTACGGCGAAGACCCGCATCCGAAACTAGGTAGAGTCGTGCCCGAAAAAGACCAAACTGACCTTTTGGTTCTCGCAGAGGCCGAAAAATTGGGCCTTCCAGTGCTTGCTATCTGTTTCGGGATGCAGTCGTTGAACGTTTCTCGCGGCGGGAGCCTGATACAAGACATTGAATCACAGGTCGAGAATTGCATAAAGCACGACCAAGGCAAGCCGCTTGATCGAAATTCGCATCTTATAACACTGGCTGGGCAGGGAATTCTGGCATCGCTGGCCGCGTCCGAAACATCCGAAGCTCTTAAAGTAAATTCTCACCATCATCAGGCTATACGTTCTGTGGGCGAGAATTTGGTTGCGACGGCCTGGGCGAAAGACGGCGTCATCGAATGCATCGAAGATAACCGGCAAGGCCGATTCGTTTTTGGAGTTCAATGGCACCCGGAACTCTCCTGGAAAACCGACGTATTATCTAAAGCGATATTCGACCGGTTCGTCGAAAACTGTATTGCACGGCCGGATGTTCGCACAAGAGCATCGCATGATGCATGAAGTGTGGTGAGGTAAATGAAGTAGTAAAATGATTTGTGCCGATCAATCGTGCCGCGAAAACGAAAAATTTGACGAAATGTGAAGTGTCACCTTATATGTATAGTCCAGGTTAAAAAATATGTTAGTAACAGTAGTTTACAGAGTTTACCTCAGTCGTTAGGTCCGTAGTCGTTATCCAGACAGTTAAAGTTGATTCGAAGTTTAAAAGAGGCGGTTTTTGATGAATAATCCTGTAATTATCGGCCTAATTGCCTGGCTCTTCCCCGGTGCGGGGCACTTAGTGCAAAAACGGACCAAACGCGGCCTTATTATCGCGGTCTGCATTTGGACAATGTTTATTATCGCTTTACTAAGCGGAGGAGCCTACTATCCTGGCTTTGATTTCAAGGACGGGACCCTGCTTTATATCCTGAACGTGTTTGCCAAAGCGGGTAATGGGTTGGGTGCGTTGATCAGTTTTATCGCTTCCGCCGAACCAAGGCCGAATGTTGCAGCTCTGGCGACGTTCGAATACGGCGGCCGTTTTCTCGAAACAGCGGGACTTTTGAATTACCTCGCGGTGATGGACGCTCTCGACATACATTTTGGGAGGAAGAAATGATCCATTTCCTTTACCTCGTCGGCTTCGCTTTTTTTGTATCGATCTGCTTCGGTGTTTTCGCATCCGGCACACCGAAGGAAAGGCTTTGGTTAGGCGGCAAGACGTTCGTACAGTTTTTAGGGATCAGCCTTCTGATTGCATGGGTTCTTTATTTT
The DNA here is from genome assembly GCA_043722725.1 of Chloracidobacterium sp. GTDB lineage: Bacteria > Acidobacteriota > Blastocatellia > Pyrinomonadales > Pyrinomonadaceae > OLB17. The sequence goes on along the minus strand of JAYSON010000019.1, from coordinate 1,775 downwards.
ATCCCGTAGATTTGTTTCACAGTTCCACCCTGGAGGGCTGTAGCGCGTTGAACGGGTGGATAAGACAGTTTCAAGTTCCTGCTTCAGAGTCTGCCGAAGTTAAAAATTTTGTAATGATACACGCCGCCTAAAGGCGGAACTCCAAGCGAATGCCTGTATTTGAAACGGAAAGCCTCGTGCTAAAAAGCTACAATTTGGCCGAGGCCGACAGGATAGTTGTTTTTTTTACGCGCGATCAGGGAATTGTTCGGGGAGTTGCTAAGGGAGCGAAGCGGCTGCACAGTCGGTTCGGGAGCACGCTTGAATTATTTTCTACAGTCCAACTTTCCTATTTTCAGAAGGAAGATCGCGAACTCGTTACTATTCAACAGGTCGAACTCATCAAATCGTGCTTTTCGGCGGCATGCGACCCGGAATTCCTGCACAGATTTTCCTATCTCGCAGACCTTCTGATGGCTTTTGTTCCGCCGCACGACCCAAGTGAAACGATCTATCGAATGACAAAGGCCTGTCTCGACGCGGCTTTGGAAAGCACCGACCGACTCGCCGCGATCAGCCTGTATTTTGAATTATGGCTGCTGCGTCTCAGCGGTTATCTGCCCGATTGGAGCCGCTGCGACGAATGCAAACGAACGCTGGAGGCAAAGGAACCGGCGTCTCTGCGAGCGGACTTTCATCTGATCTGCAACAACTGCCGACGGACACGCCGCCTTGAGCCGATCTCGCCGTCGCATCTTGAAGCTTTCCACAGTGTGCAAAAATTTCCGCCTTCGAAATTTCTTGAGCTAACAGACGCCCGAACCGATACCGTTATCGAACTCTCGGCCATTCTCCGGCGAATAATCACGCAAGTCGTCGGCCGCGACCTTATGAATGAGCGGACGTTAGCGATAAACTCATAGCAGGGAAAATGCGATTTAGCTGGACAATTTCTAGATACTTGATCTGGGCGATACTTCCATACTTTATCTTTTCGTGGCTTTTGCTCAGCGTTATTCTGTTCGTACAGCAGGCGAGCCGCTTTTCCGACATCTTTTTCAGCGTAAATATCCCGACGAACCTTGTCTGGCAACTCACATTTGCACTTTTGCCTAATGTGATCGCGTTCACATGCCCGATGGCCGTGCTCGTCGGCGTGATCATTGGGCTGACGAAAATGCAGGGCGACAGCGAGCTGGTCGCGATCCGGGCCGCCGGAGTAGGGAATTTTCAGATCACGGCACCGGTCATCGTGCTAGGCATCTTGCTGTCGGTCTTCGCCTTTTTCATCAATCTGAAAGGTGTGCCGATCGCTGCCGGAATTGTCCGCCAAGTTGCTTTGCAAACCGCACTCTACAAGCTCGAATCGCCCATCGAACCCGGCGTTTTCAATACGGAGGTTGCGGGTTACACAATCTACGTCAAAGACGGCGATATAACAAACGGAACCTGGAAGAACATCTTTATTTATAACGAAGACGAAAAGACGAAAACTGTGCGTCTGATAACGTCAACGAGCGGACGTATTGATTATTCGAACGAGCGATCCGAATTGGTACTAGAAAATGCAGTCGGCTCGACGTTTACCAAGGCTGACGGCACGGAGAAGTTCTATTCCGAACGCATCGGCGAGGTCCGCTACGCCGTCAAAACCAAGCGTGGTGAGCTGATCGAAAAATTGAGCAGCACCGAGCTAACACCAGAAGAATTGGGTCTTTCACAGCTTTCTGCCTATGCTGAGAGCAAGGACGGCAAAGAACGAATAGAGGCGCAGATTCTCTGGCAGCGGCGGATAA
>JAYSON010000018.1:0-6318 GCA_043722725.1 Chloracidobacterium sp. | reverse complement strand
ATGGCGATTCTTGAGGCAATGGCCGCAGGCTGTGTCGTCGTCGCGTCGGAAATGGCGTCGGTAGCTTCGGTTATCAATGATGGAGTCAACGGTTATCTCGTCGAACCGCGTAATACGGAGCAGTTGATCGAGAAGCTGAAAGGCACAATAAATAATCGTACCGGATGGAAGCCTGTGCAGGAAGCAGCCGTCGCGACCGTTCGCGGAAAATTCGCCATATCGGATTACATCGAAAAGCTGGAAGGCATTTACAAAGAAGTTTTGTCGACTGAACCCATTACAAAACAGGAAATTGATCGACTGGACCGCGTTCGCGTCGTCAGCCTTGATTCGGATGTCTGCGATCATGCGTCGGTTGTCGCGCGGGTTGCCGCATTAGCCGAACGCGGCGAAGGGGCCTATGTGTGTTTCGGAACCGTTCATATGATAATGGAATCGCACGACTCGCCGGAGTTTGGCTCGAAGGTCAACGCGGCCGACATGATCGTCCCCGACGGAATGCCGCTAGTCTGGATGCAGCGGCTGCTTGGCCGCAAAAACGCGACACGTGTCCGAGCGAACGATCTTATGATCCTGCTCTGTGAATACGCCGAAAAGCACGGCCTGCGTGTCGGCTTCTACGGCGGCAGACAGGAAGTTATCGACGAAATAATCGAGCGGGCGGCAAAAGATTTTCCCGCATTGAATATTGCCTATGCCTATTCCCCGCCATTCCGGCCTTTGACCCATGAAGAAGACGCAGAGATCACCGCTCAAATAAACGACTCTGGTACGCAGATTCTCTTCATGGGCCTCGGCTGTCCAAAACAGGAAAATTGGACGGCCGCACATAAATCGAAATTAAAATGCGTCATGCTCGGCGTCGGAGCCTCGTTCGATTTTTATGCCGGAAATGTGAGAGAATGTCCCAAGTGGCTCGGCAAATTGGGGCTTGAGTGGCTTTATCGATTAACGCAGGAGCCGAAGCGTTTGTGGAGGCGTTACCTGATTCTGAACCCGCGTTTTGTGATGCTTGCAATCGTCCAGCTTTTCAGAAAAAGACATCGAAGGCTTAATGGATTTTGATCATTAGGGATGCTCGCGAGATAATCGGGTAGTGGGTCAGTTTGAATTCTCAACATCGAGTGGGTTGGTTTCCGGCATCTTCCGCTTCGCCTAACCACGCCGTAGACGACGTGGCTAAATTAAAACCCTCTTCAAATCAAACTGACCCACTACCGATAATCGATACCCTTTGCCCTTTTTATCGAAAAGCTCCATAATAATGAGGTATTTGCTGAGCTGAAGTATGAAGTTTTTATCCGACATTCGTCTTTTATTATTGGGATTGTGGCTCGGTGCGGCCTGTTTTTTTATTGCGGTCGCCCAGAGCGCGTTTGCGGTGCTTCCCGCCCGCGAAATGGCGGGTGCCGTGGTGAGCCGAACACTTTCCGTGCTCAATTACAGCGGCCTGGCGATTGCATTGGTACTTCTTCTGACCTCGCTGATCGTGCGTAAAGACGCGAGCAGGCTTTGGCTCTGGGCCGAGCGGTTTTTGCTTTTGCTGATCGCGGCCGCCTGTGCCGTCGGCCAGTTTGTGATTGGTCTCATGCTTTTGTCCGTCCGTGCGCAGATGGGCAAGCCGATAGACGAAATAGCTGTCGACGACCCGCTTCGCATTCAATTCAACAACCTGCACGAATATTCGGTCTGGGTATTGATGGCCGGAATGGCGGCCGCATTGATCGCGTTTTTCATCATCTCAAACCGCAAGTTCGGCTCGGCCGTGAGCAAAACGACCACCGATCCGTTCGACTTCAGCAAAGAATTTACAAAAAAATAGCGTCTATGGAAATTATCGAAAATCTCGCGGGGTTTACCAAGCGGTTCGGGCAATGGAAGGGCGATGAAAAGCTCGCTGGTTACCCGTTCGTCGAAAATATCCATACGCCGTTTACGCCGGTACGCCGTGCCCTGCCGATGATGAATCTCGCGCTTATCTCGTCCGCCGGGGCATATATCGACGGGACCGATCCATTCGATACAGCCTCGCGTGACGGCGATATCAATTTCCGCGAGATACCGGTTGAGGTAGAGGCTTCGGACCTTCGGTATGCGGCACGCGGTTACGAAGTCGGAGCGGTCCAGCAGGACCGAAATGCACAGATCCCCGTTGACCGTCTTCGCGAATATGAAGAGAATGCCGTTATAGGCAGACTGAACAGCGCATGGTGGAGCATCAGCAGCTATATTCCGAATGCTCAACTGGTTGCCGAAGACCTCGCGCCAAAACTCGCCGAGCGCCTTGCCCGTTATGAAATTAACGCTGCTTTGCTGATTCCGGCGTCGCGTCTTTGCCACCAGACGCTTGGCATCGTCGCAAGAAAACTGGAATCAACCGGCATCCCCACTATTATGATTTCCGTGGACAAAGGATTGATGGAAAAGGTTCGGTCACCTCGAACGGCATATTACGACGGCGAATGTGGCTCCGTCGTCGGCCCTGCGTATTGGCCGGAATTTCAACGGCGCGTTCTGGATGAAACGCTGCGTACGATGGAGACATTCGATCAACCAGGTGCCAGGAAGCTAGGAGTTGTCATGGAATCACAAGTCGAGGCAGCGCGCGGCGAAAGGTAGTGGAGAAAGTAAAAAGTTAGGGTAAAAAGCGAGAGCGTATGCTTTTTGCCTTTTTATTTTTCACAAACCCATTTGCCAATGTTTTATTCCGTCAAGCGGATAGACCAGCATCGCGATATTCAGCAAAAGACTGTCACGGATCCACAAGAGCAGAGAGATTTCGACGAACACAAAAAATATCAACGACCGCCACCAACCTAACTTGTAGGCGATCCAGAACCCGACCGCACAGGCCAAAACGTCGCCAACCGAATTCATTATCGAATCGCCGAAATAATCGAGCGAGGCGGTGTTTTCGCGGTATTTTTCGATGATAAAGCTTGAATTTTCAAACACTTCCCAAGTCGCTTCAGCCAGGATCGCAATGAAAAATCTCCATCCGATATTTACCCTTGAAAGGATCAGGCCCGTAATCCAGAAGAACATAACTCCGTGCAAGATGTGCGTGAAAGTATAAGGATCGAGTAAATGCTGTGAGGTATGGCTGCTGTTCCAGGCTTGATGTATATAAAGGGCCAGATCGCCGGATTTACACCACCAAATGCGGCCCTGTCCCCAAAGCACAAGAGCCATTGCAACAATTACGACGATGCCAGCGATCAAAGGCAGCGGATCGGTTTTTCCAACTATTTTCTCTTCGTTCTCGCTCATATTCCGCCATGATTGTCGTAGGAATACGAACTATTATCAAGGCTCACGCAGGTTCTTAGGGCTCTGGCGGTCCATCTGCTCCATCTGCTCCATCTGCTCCATGCGCTCCACTGCTCCAGGGGAGCAAGCGGCTGTTCCACTTTTCCACCTTGGAACAGTGTGATAGGTGGAACGGTTGAACAAAGCCGTATCGATCTTTGCGAACTTCGCACCTTTACGTGAAAATCAAATCGGAATGAACCGTTCGGAGATCATCAAGCGTGTCGCGGCCCGTGAAAAGCCGTGGGACATCATCGTCATCGGCGGAGGTGCGACCGGCGTAGGGTGTGCGGTCGATGCGGCCACGCGAGGATACGACGTACTGCTTTTGGAGCAGCACGATTTTGGCAAAGGCACGTCGAGCCGCAGCACAAAGCTCGTCCACGGCGGCGTGCGATATCTCGCTCAGGGCAACATCTCGCTTGTCCGCGAAGCGCTCAGAGAACGCGGTATTTTGCTCAAAAATGCTCCGCATGTGGTTCATAAGCAAGCTTTCCTCGTTCCGTGCCATAGCTTGTGGCAAAAGATTTTCTATGGCACCGGCCTGAAGGTCTACGATCTGCTCTCCGGTAAATACAGCATCGGAAAATCGCGAATATTATCGAAACCCGAAACACGAGAGCGCCTGCCGTCGATCAATCCGGAACGACTTTCCGGCGGCGTTCTTTACTACGACGGACAATTCGACGACACGCGGTTGCTGATCGATCTGATCAAAACCGCGCACAAACATGGTGCGGCTGTTTTGAACTATGCAGGTGTTAAGGCATTCGAAAAAAGCGAAGACGGCAGGATTGCGGGTGTCGAATTTGAAGACGCTGAAACGGGCGAATTGTATTCAGTCCGGGCAAAAACTGTAATCAACGCGACGGGAGCGTTCTCCGATTCCGTCCGTAAATTGGCTGATAAAAACGTCGAGCCCGTAATAACGTACAGCCAGGGAATCCACCTTGTTTTCGACAAGAAATTCTTGAGGAGCTATACTGCGCTCATAATCCCGAAAACGAGCGATGGCCGCGTCGTTTTTTGCATTCCATGGCACGATCATTTGCTTGTCGGCACGACCGATACGGCGATAGACGCGCCGACGCTGGAACCAAATGCGATGGAATCCGAGATCGAGTTCGTTCTCGAAACGGCTGGAGAATATCTTGCTGTGAAGCCGACGCACGATGATATTCTCAGCGTTTTCGCGGGAATCCGTCCGTTGGTGAAGTCAGAAAAATCGCTAAAGACATCGGCGATCTCGCGCGGCCACTACCTTTTTGTCGAGGATTCGGGCCTTGTCACTATTACGGGTGGGAAATGGACGACTTATCGACGAATGGCCGAAGACGCCGTCGATAAAGCGATAGAAATATCCGGCCTTGAGCCAAGAGCTTCAATCACGGCAGGGCTGGCAATTACCGGCACAAAAACAGAATCTCACCTTTCAATAGAAAGGCTTCATCCAGATCTGCCATACACTCAGGCTGACATTCTCAGAGCAGTTCGCGATGAAATGGCCCAGACGGTCGAGGATGTGCTTGCACGGCGAACGAGAGCGTTGTTTCTGAACGCGAACGCCGCCATCGCGATCGCCGGAGATGTTGCCGAGATAATGGCAAAAGAACTAAAGAAAGAAAAGGATTGGGTCGCCCGGCAGATCGAAGAATTCAATAACGTTGCGAGAAACTATAAAACTTCCTGAACCTGCACCTCGCCATTCAATCGCTGATTCAGGCTGTGGCCGATCATTTCGGCCTTCAGTTTTGCGGCGTCCGCGGTTTCGCCCTCAAAAAGACTATCGAGCGTTTGACCGAAAATCTCGATCCAACGAACGAAATGCTCTAATTTTAAAGGAAATTTCTCGTGCAGCTTTTCATGGACGGCAAGCGGGTTGCCGAAATAGACCGGATTGCCGAACAACACCTTTTCCCAAAAATCGACGATTATCGGCAGGTGAGATTTGAGGTCCAGATCGTCGAAGTGGTGTCCGATCTCCCCGTCGAAAATCACGATTTTGTAAAATTCGGTCAAAAGCTCTTCGATGTCCGCCCGTGTTTCGATATCCCTTTTCATTATTCGGTAGACACCACGTCTTCGCCGTGAAGGGCCGCATTCAGCGTATGCCAACTTAACGATGCACATTTTACGCGGGCCGGGAATTCGCGGACGCCAGCGAAAATTTTGAGTTTGCCGAGGTGATTTTCTTCAGCATCCTCATCCAACTCGCCAAGCACCATACGGTGAAACTCGTCAAAGATACCCTCCGCGTCTTCTCTTGATTTCCCTTTAACAGCCTGCGTCATCATCGACGCCGAAGCCTTCGATATAGCACAACCTGACCCCTTGAACGCAACATCCGTCACCGTGTCGCCGTCCAAACTCACATAAACACGCAAAGCATCGCCGCACAACGGATTTTTGCCATCCGCATATTGATCGGCATCCAATATCTCGCGAAAATTTCGCGGATTCTTGTTATGCTCTAAAATTACTTCCTGATATAGATCGCTTAGTTCTGACATTTGTTAAAGCAGTTCAATAAATTCTTCAATCGTCAACCCGCATTGACCCAAAATTGATCGGAGCGTGCCTGTTTTAACCGTTTGGTGGAAAGGCACGTTAGTTCGCAAATTATCCTTCTTTAGAATGTAATGGCGGCCGGTAACGAGATCGATCTCAAATCGGCCAGTTGTAGTGCCTTGAGCACTTTCTTCGGCTTGAGGTCACGCGGCAATTTGCTCATTATCAATTCTTACACGAACCGGAAACGCCATTTTATCCTGGGTTGGCGGCGTTTGCTGCGCCCCTCGCGATCCAAATGTCAAGATCCTTCGTGTAGCGCGGTTCCGTATGCTTCATCACGGCATAACCACCAATGATTAGGAACCTAGCGCTTGACCGGCCGAAGGCCGCCAACAGTTCTTTGAAGTCTTGATTCACGCAGGTCTTCTCCCTTCATCGAATGAGCATCTATGACCATTTGCCACGCAGCCTCGAATTTTGCATCATCCGGCTGTTGCC
>JAYSON010000017.1:0-15166 GCA_043722725.1 Chloracidobacterium sp. | reverse complement strand
AATTAGATTGTCTCACGCAAAGCTCGCGAAGATCGCAAAGAAAAACCAAAGGAGGAGCAAGCATCCTTTAGATTCTTATGATTCCTAAACTATCACAGATGGAAAACGATAAAAATCACATCACCGGTCAGCAATTCACCGCGTCCGTCGCATATCTTTTGCGTGAAACATTCGAAGGCTCGCCTGAAGGCCAGCCAAGCGCATATCTCGACCGCGGTGTCGGCATTTTTATCACGCTCGAAAAACTGTCGGCTGACGCGGCTTCGAAGGAATTTCACGGCTCGACCGTCGCGGCCCAAACGGAGCACGCGAAATTCTATCTCGACCGACTTTGCGAATTTATCGGCGGCCGTACCGAACGCGTAAATTGGGACGACAGTTGGCTGATCGAAACGGTAAACGACGCCGAGTGGGACGCCTTGCGCGCAAGCGTCGCGAGATCCTACGAGAATACGCTAAAATGTTTAGCATCCGTCGAAGATTGGACCGACGAACGCCTCGGCATGGCCATCGGGATGGTCGCTCACACGGCTTATCATCTTGGTGCCATCCGTCAAATTTCTAAATCAGTTTAGTCTACTGATGGACGACGATATAGGCAGATGTTTCGCATTAACACTTTGGATAAACTCCACATATGATCAGAAAAGTATTTCTTCTCAGCATGTTAATCGTGGTATGGTCTTGGGCCTGCAGGCATGACGTTTCAGCTCAAGACAGAACTGAACCCGCCGACAGCGATATATCCGCCTGCGTCCAAGAAAAGTCGGAACAAGATCGATTGATCACGGAAGCGATTGAAAAACAATACAACATTCGTCGAATAGAAATATCAGGTAATAGTTCCATTAGACATCGTGAATTTACGAAGCGAATGGCAACAAACTTTAACGAGGGTGATATCTTTACCCGCGAAGCTCTTGGGAAAAGCGTTAAAAGAATTTCAAAGATGAAGGCAATTTATCCGATTTCTATGAAAGATCTTGAGGTACGCCTAGACCCTGAATACAAAGATGTCGATTTTTTGATTTGTGTTAAACAGAGACCTCGGAAATAACTTAAAATGAAAAACCTATTTCACCTGGCCTTTCCGGTTCACAATCTAGAAGCCGCCCGCGCGTTTTACGGCGGCGTGCTTGAATGCGATGAGGGCCGCAGCTCGGAGGGCTGGATCGACTTTGATCTCTACGGCCATCAGATCGTCACTCACCTGGCACCGGATTCGGCCGGTGTGAAGGCAAGTAGTCACGTCGATGCCGACCAGGTCCCTGTCCCGCATTTCGGAGTTGTTTTGCCGATGGATGATTGGAAGGCTTTGGCCGACAAACTGAAGGCAAAAGGGGTCGAATTCATCATTGAGCCGAAGATTCGCTTCGCCGGCGAAGTCGGCGAACAGGCGACGATGTTCTTTCTTGACCCAAGCGGAAACGCGCTGGAGTTCAAAGGTTTCAACGATTTTTCGCGTGTATTTGCAAGGTAAGCCCGAAGCGTATGGACTGACTATCAGCTATTTGGCTGATAGCTATTAGCCGATCTCGATCCAGAATGCCTACAATGATAAAACTCTCTATTTTCTCGATTTTCCTGTTTTCCGCATTAGCGATCCAGGCGCAGGTTCCGCATCGCACGATTGCGGTCACCATCGATGATCTTCCTGTCGTTTCTACCCGCAGTGATCTGAAAAACCGTCAGGAAATCACTAGAAAGCTTCTCGGACACATCAAGAAGGCAAAGGTTCCTGCCATTGGTTTTGTAAACGAAAACAAGCTTTACGCCGGAGATAATCGCGACGAGCAGCAGATCGATCTGCTTCGGATGTGGCTGGCGGCGGGGTTGGAACTCGGAAATCATACGTTCTCGCACCGTAGCGCGGATGCGATCAGCGTCAAGGACTACCAGGACGACATCCTCCGCGGTGAGGTCATTACCAAAGAACTTTTGAAAGCCAAGGGGCGTGAAATCAGATATTTCCGCCACCCGTTCTTACAGACGGGTTCCGATATGGGTGTCAAAACGGCCATCTACAAGTTTTTGGCCGAGCATAAATACACGGTTGCTCCGATCACTATCGACAACGCGGATTACATTTTTTCGCGGGCCTATGACCTCGCATTTGATAAGGGCGACAAGAAATTGATGAAGCGTGTCGGCGAGGCGTACCTGTCGTACATGGAAAAAAAGGTCGAGTATTGGGAACGGCAATCGGTAAAGCTGCTCGGCAGAGAAATTAGCCAGACACTGCTTATCCACGCAAATTTTATCAACTCGGGTTATTTCGACGATCTGGCGGCAATGTTCAAAAAACGCGGATATGCTTTTGTTTCGCTGGAAGTAGCCCTGAAGGATGAAGCATATCGTCTGCCGGATAATTTCACGCAGCGTGCGGGTATTTCGTGGCTGCACAGATGGACGCTCGACAAAGGCAGCGAGTATGTTTTGCCTAACGAGCCGACAGTCCCGGAATTCGTGCTCAAACTCTCAGGGTTCGAATCCGAATAATGAAAAAAGCTGAGATCGTCATTATCGGTGGCGGCGTTGTCGGTGCAAGCGTTGCATATCATCTGACCCAACGCGGAGCCCGTAATGTGCTAATCCTTGAACGCGAATCGCGGCAGGGCTTGGGTTCGACCGGAAGGGCGACCGGCGGCGTGCGTGCGCAGTTTGAGACCGGCATCAATATCAAAATGTCCCTGGATTCGCTCGCTTTTTTTAACGATTGGGATTTCGATTGCGGCTACGAACCGAAAGGCTATCTTTTTTTTGCGACGACCGACGCTCAATTCGAATATCTGAAGCAAAATGTTCTCAAACAACGCGAGCTCGGCGTCAAAGAAGTTGATATCGTTGATGCCGAGACCATCCAAAAGATCGTGCCGGGAATGACTTGCGACGACATCACGGGCGGCAGCTTTGGGAGGCACGACGGCTTTATCGACCCGCTTGCCGTCATGCACGGATTTACCGAAGGAGCGTTGAAAAACGGTGCAAAGATCGAATTCGGTACAAAGGTTTTGTCTATCGAAACTTCAAGCGGAAAGGTAACTGCTATCGAAACTACAACCGGCCGAATCGAATGCGAAAAGGCAGTGTTGTGTGCCGGGGCGTGGGCGCGCGAATTGGCGGCGACGGCAAACGTTGATCTCCCGGTTGAACCGCAGCGGCGGCAGATAGTTTGGGCACGATCGGTAAATCCGCTGCCCGCCGACCTGCCGATGGTAATCGATATCGGGAGTGGCTTTCATTTCCGCCCGGCGAGAGATTTTAATATTTCTGACAACTCGAATGAGAGAAGCACCCCGTCCGCGAAACGCGGCCACCCCTCACCACCCCGTCAGCCGAAGCGGCTGCCACCCCTCCTAAGACAGGAGGGGTGTTGGAGCGGAGCTTTCGGACACGATGTTTTATTCGCGTATCCTGACCCGGACGAGCCGTCGTCTTTGAACACGGAATTCGACGACGCGTTTATCGGCAAAGTGTACGAACGGGCAAAACACCGAGCGCCCTTTCTTTATGCAACCGAGGTCGTCCGCGAAAGATGTCGTGCCGGGTTGTACGAAAACACGCCCGATCATCACGCTATCCTCGGCGGTTGCGAAGTCAGCGGCCTGTTTTTCGCTAACGGTTTCAGCGGCCACGGCGTGATGCATTCGCCAGCGACCGGCCGCGCATTGAGCGAAATAATTCTGGACGGCAAAGCCGGTTTTCTTGACGTTTCATGTCTCGGTCTAGACCGCTTTGCAAAAGGCGCACTGCTTCATGAGACCGCATTTATCTAATCATTTTTAACCGCAGAGACGCGGAGACGCAGAGTTTGGAAAAAGAGTTTTTATAGAGAAAAGAAAATCGTCTTCTCCGCGTCTCGGCGTCTCTGCGGTAAAGTTATCTTATGTCAACAGCGATCATCCACCACCCGATCTTCGAAAAGCACGATACCGGCCCCGGCCATCCGGAGACGCCCGAGCGCTATCGCGTCGTCATCGACGCTTTGCAAAACGACAAAAAGCTTTGGGCCGAACTCCTTGAGTTGACGCCGGAGAAGGCGCAGCAGGGAATAATCCAAGCGGCACATACGAAGGAGCATTTTCAACGAGTAGAGAACGCGTTCGCGGCCGGGCATGACCGGCTTGACGCCGACACCATTATCTCTATGAAGTCATTTGACGCATCGCTTTTTGGAGTTGGCGGAGCGTGCCGTGCCGTCGACGCCGTTATGCAGGGCGAGGCGAAGAATGCGTTTGTTGCCGTGCGTCCGCCGGGACATCATGCGACGGCCGAGAACGCGATGGGCTTTTGTCTATTCAATAACGTCGCCGTCGCCGCCAGATACGCACAGAATAAATATAAAGAGATCGACCGAATTGCAATCATAGATTGGGACGTGCATCACGGAAACGGAACGCAGGGAATTTTTTACACCGACCCGAGCGTTTTCTTTTTCTCGATGCACCAATATCCTTGGTATCCAGGCACAGGAGCACGCGGCGAGACTGGCCACAGCCGGGGCCTAGGTACAACGCTGAATGTTCCGATACGTGCAAATACGCTGGCGAGCGAGCAGAGATCGACGTTCGAGTCCGCGATAGCTGATATCGCCGCGAAAATGAAACCGGACATGATCTTTATTTCAGCAGGCTTTGACGCTCATCTGACAGATCCGCTCGGGCAGCTTCAACTGGAAGATGCCGATTACGTTTCGATGACGCAAACCGTCAAAGCATGGGCGAACGAAGCATGCGGCGGCCGCGTCGTCTCGTGTCTCGAGGGCGGCTACAATCTCGAAACGCTCGGTCAGACGGTCAAAAGCCACGTCGCCGAGCTCACCAAACCATAGGCTTTATCGGTTTGACATCCGGTTGTGATAACATGCGATCATTATCGACAACCAACAGGAGAAACTGCCATGCCGGACGTGGAAACATCTTGTGTTCAGTGTAAGGACACCTTTCTCTTTACCGAAAAAGAGCAAGAGATTTTCTATCAGCGTAATATGATGCCGCCGCAGCGGTGCCCAAAATGCCGTGGTAAAAAAGCCGCAGTTGGCGCCGACGCTCCAAAGCGCTTCGAGATCGTCTGTGACCATTGCGGCAAGCACGATCAGGTCTCGTTTCAACCCAAAGTCGGCCGCTCCGTGCTTTGCCGCGAATGCCACGAGGCGAGCCGGTCGCGAGCTAAATTTGCTTGATTTATAGCCGCAAAAGGCGCAAGAACGCAAAGAGAAAGCAGGAGAAATTTTGTGATACCTTTTGAGCATTTTGCGCTTTTTTGCGGCTAATCTATTTCTTATGAGTTTTCAAACCGTAAATTACACCTTTGAAAACAACGTCGCGACGGTTCAGATGAATCGTCCCGATGCTCTGAACGCGCTGTCGCTGCAATTGAGTCTGGATCTGAGATCGGCGTTTGAAAAGGCTATCGCGAATGGCGCACGAGCCATTGTTCTCACTGGTTCGGGACGAGCATTTTGTTCCGGGGGCGATCTGCGCGAAATGCAGTCGATGTGGAAAAAAGAGGGCCGCATCGAAGCTTTTCTCGAAGACCCGTTAAAGGCCCTGCACGACGTCATCGTCCTTATTCGCGAGACACCGATCCCGTTCATCGCTGCCGTTAACGGCGTGTGTGCCGGTGCCGGGACGAATTTCGCGCTCGCCTGCGATCTTATCCTCGCCGCCGAAGACGCTAGTTTTAACGAAGCTTTTGTTCGCATCGGATTGTCGCCCGATTGCGGCGGAACGTTTTTTCTGACGCGTGCCGTTGGTGAGAAGATCGCTGCCGAACTTTTTATGACCGGTGGGACCGTCGATGCAAACCGGGCGTTACAGATCGGCATGATAAACCGCGTCGTTCCAGCGGATTCGCTGATGGACGAAGCAGGGAAGTTTGCGGCAAAGCTTGCCGGGGGCCCGACCGGCTCGATTGGCCGCATCAAAAAAATGCTCAACGCAACGTTCGCAAACTCGCTCTCCGAACAACTTGAACTCGAACATGCCTGCCAGATCGAATCTGGCAAGTCAGCCGATTTCGAAGAAGGCGTCGCCGCATTCTTCGAAAAACGCCCGCCGAACTTTTCGGGAAATTGATCGCTCAACCTCGAATTTGCTCGAAAAAAAAGCCGTGTTCCCGGGCATTACTTTTTTTCGTTCCCGGCGCCGCTAAAAGCGAGCGATTAGACCAATCCGCAGCGACCGCGGGCCGCCGGGTGAAATATTAGTGTTACTGTCGGCGTTAAGAAAATACTTCGCGTTGAAAACATTTTCGACATTTGCCTGCAGCCGCCATTTTTCGCTCAACGAATAATAAATGGCCGCGTCAGCCCGGGTGTAGCCGGGCAGCGTTACGGAGTTATCAATCGTCGCAAACATATTAGAGCGATGGATCAAACCGAGGCCTACTCCGAGCTTTGGAACAAGCTGGTATTTGTTCCAGACCGAAAAGCTGTGGTGCGGCACCTGCCCAACTTTATTTCCCACCGGAGCCGCCGTTGTCGCACTCGTGATAAATGCGTCCTGATACGCATAGCCGCCTGCAACATTCCATTTCGAGGTGGGATTTCCGTTGAGGCCGATCTCCAGGCCGTTCGTTCGCTGGCTGCCGGTCTGGATTATTACGCCCGGCCTTGTCGGATCGTTGGCACGCGTATTTGTCCGGTCGAGACGATAGAATGCCGAAGTGAATGAAAGATTTTGCCGTATGTCCCATTTTACTCCCGCCTCGAGATTGGTAAACTTTTCCGGCTCTAACGCCCGCGTTTCCACCGTCAAAGAGGCGAACTGATCTCCGGAGCTCGGCAGATACGAAATACTGTAGTTCCCGTAGATCGAAAGTGTTGTGAGAGGCTTTACTACAACCCCGAGTCTGGGCGAAACCAAACGATCGATACGCCGAAGATCGGCGGCGTTTCTGTTGTTGTGATATTGGAGGTCGAAATAATCGAACCGAAGACCGCCGACAACATGCACGTAACGCGACAATTCGATCTGATCTTGAATGTACGCCGCCGCTAAATTCAAACGGAGGCGATTGTCTGCATCCGTACCGCTTTGGCGATATGTAACCGGCGTTCTCGTTGTCGGATCGTCATACTGAACCTGGATAAATGTCGAGCTGTTATTGAAATATCCAGTTTTACGGAAATTGGCGGTTTTTTGCCGCCCGATCTCAAATCCACCAAGAATCGTGTGCCTGATAGGCCCGGTCGAGACGGCGTACGAGAGGTCGGTTTGCGAAAAAAGATTGCGTCGCCGTGTCGCGTTATTATAAGCCGTCAGCGACACTTGCGTCCTGTCATTGCTAACCCTGCCGGGAACATAATTTTGATAAAACCGGTCATAGTCTCCGTAAAGCGTCCGGTTATGAACCAGCAAATCACCTATTTGCCGGTCGAATGTTCCGGTTAAAAAATTGACGTCAGAACGAACATGGCTGTCGTCCGAATTTCCATAGAATGTCGATCTTGGAACATCGGCCGGCTTACCCTGAAACGATGTGATGCCGCGGTCCGCCGTGCGGCGGTCACGAAAAAATTCGTAGCCAAGTGTAACGGACGTCTTTGCGTCGGGGTTAAATGTAACTGTCGGGTTGATACCGAATCGGTTTAACTTGACGTTGCGCCGGAAACTGTCGGACCGCTCGAAGAATCCATTTCCGCGAAACGCCAGTTTACCGTTAATTGGCTGACTGATGTCCGCGGCCCCACGGGCGTTTCCGTAGCTGCCGCCCTGCAGCGTGATTTCGCGTGCGGGAAGGAAGCCTGCGGTCTTGGTTACCCGATTAAGTACACCGCCGCCTCCGCCGCGGCCGAAGATCATTGCATTCGGCCCCTTCAATATTTCGATCCGGTCAAGGTTGTAGAGATCGCGATAATACTGCACGTCGTCCCGGACGCCATTGACGAAGAAATCCGCGCTAGAGTTTTGCCCCCGGATAATTACCTGATCGCGATTATTTTCGCCCTGATGGGCAGTTATGCCCGGCACGTATCGAACGACATCGCCGATACTCGTTAGCAGCTGATCGTCGATCTGCTGTTTCGTGGTGACCGACACCGACTGGGGAACATCGATTAGCGGCGTAAACGTCTTCGTCGCCGTGCTGATAACCTCAGGTTGATAACCGCCGCTGTCGCTCACCGTTACCGTGACGGTATTCGCCGCCACCTGAAGCACTATTTCCAGAGGCTTCAACTCATTTGCGTTTACGAATATTCGCTGGGAAAGCTGTGAGAAACCGTTTGCATCAACCGCCAGACGGTATTCGCCGGGTAGCAGCGTCAGGTCGAATTGGCCGTCGCCATCAGTCAGAGCGGATATGCCCTGCGTCTGCCCGCTGGAGATCGCCGTCACCTTCGCACCGGCAATGATTGCCTTATTTTGATCGACTACCGTTCCGTGAACTTTATACTTCACCGGCTGACCGCCATCAATGGCAAAAACCCTTGCAGTCAGCAAAACAAGCGGTAAGAGAATAGGCAAGCGGCGGATAAATCCCTGCAACATTTGAAACTCCTTTTTGACCAAAAAGTTCAGTCTTAATCAAAATGAAAGTGAAATTCGTTTTCAATAAGAAATAATATCATAAATTTTTAGCTACAGGCTGTCAAACCAGAAAACCAGGAAATCGGTCGCGTTTCGATGACTTTCCGTTTATCCTTGAAAGTTCATGGAATCGACCACGTACGGACAGCTTCTGAGCAAGAATCGTAACTTCCGCAATCTGTTGGCGGGGCAGTTTATCTCTGAGTTGGGGAATTGGTTCAACTTCATCGCCAGCTTGGGACTCGTACGCGTTGTTTCGGAGGCTTCGCCGATGGCGGCCGGAATACTTTTCGTCTGTCGACTTCTGCCGTTTTCGCTTTTTTCGCCGATCGCCGGGACCTTCGTCGACCGCTTTTCGCGCCGTCAGGTAATGATAATCACGGACCTGGCCCGCGTCGGCGTTGCCCTGATGTTTCTTCTGGTCACCGATGCGGCAAATCTGTGGATCGCCTATATTGCGACCGCCTTGCTGTCGACATTCGGGGCGTTTTTCGACGGGGCAAAAAATGCGGCAACACCCAATCTGACCGGCAAAGAAGGGCTGCTTGCGGGAACAGCCCTGATGTTTTCAACGCGATTTTTGCTGATGGCAATTGGGTCGGCACTTGGCGGGTGGGCGGCGGCGGTGTTTGGCTACCAGGCAGCGTTTATTATTAACGCGGCTTCATTCTTGGTATCTGCGTACACAGTCTGGCTGATACCGGAGGAATCGGTACGCGAGAAGGAAACAGTTGAACGTGCGGACCGCGAATCGTTTTTTACCGAGTTAAAAGAGGGATTGCACTATACGGTCGAAAACCGGCTCGCTTTGACGATTCTGATAATGAACGTCATCTGGGCGACGGGCGGCGGTGCGATCAATATCGTTTTCGAACGCATGGGCGGCGTTTACTTTGCCGAAAAAGAAGGCTGGAATCCGGATATTGCCGTGGCTATGCTCTGGACGGCGACCGGCTTCGGCCTGTTTATCGGGATGATCGTCGCCCGCCGCACGTCTATCTATCTCGACCGAAAGGGCCGCAACAGATCGTTTATCGGTTGGACCCTGATCATCCACGGCGTGCTATTCGCCGTCGCCGGCGTAATGCCGAATCTTTGGCTATTTATGGTATTTACCTTTGTGTCGCGGGCGATCGTCGGCGTCGAATACGCGGTGCAGGAAACGATGTTCCAGCGCAGCCTGCCGGATTATATTCGCGGCCGAATATCGACGCTTGACCGCGGAGCCGAACTGACGATGTTCGGACTTTCGAGCTGGGCCGCGAGCCTGCTGATCTACGGTATCTCACCGCAAACGCTAACAATAATATCGGGGCTTTTGGCGGGAACGTCAGGGATTGTTTGGTTTGTCAGAGAAAAGAAGTCGAGGGTCGAGAGTCGAGAGTCTTAAGTCGTGAGTTGGAAAAGCCTTCCTGCTCTAGACTCATGACTGTTATGCCGTAATGACAACCGCCCTCGTTCCCGTCAGTTCGGAAAAATCCTTTGTAAAAATAGTATCGACACGGCGGATGCTGCCGACGACATTGACGATCTCCTGCGTGGAAACCAGCCCGCCCTCGACGTGTGCTATCGCCCACGTTTTTATATGCGAAGCGGTCCGCAGCGTTTCGCCCAAAACCTTTAGATACTGTGATTTTGTTTCGACCGGGCCGCCGAGCTTTCCGTGGCGTGATGCTTCAAAATCCGTCCAAAAATCGCTGCCACCGCGAAGCCATTCTTCGCGCCAAACGACCTTGTCTGGCACTGCGGCACGCCCGCCGCCCCCGGTCGCCGGAAGCCGAAGAAACATAAGATCCGCAAAGTTTTCGGCCAGGAATTCGTCCGCGCTCTTGTTCTGGCAGCTATTGTTCTGGCCGTTGTTGACGGCCTCCGGCATAATCGTCCACAGCCTTCGATATACGTTGGACAATGGCTGTCGGAGCTCGAGCGTGTCTTCGGTAAAAGACAAAACGTAATCACCGACCGCCATCACAAGGCTCGCGGCCATCGCAAACCCGAACGGTGACCTTAGCTTTTCCAGATTCTGTCTTATGTTGTCGAACCACCAAGAATCGGTTTCGTTGAACCAATTTCGCAACACCGGATTTTGCAGCTTGTAGCGCGGTACATAAACGTCATCTAGCACGGCATTTATATCTTCGTCCGTCAGCCGTTCGCCGTTGTTTTGGATGGCGGCAAGGGCTTTTGTCCACGCGGATTGCAGCGGATCATTTGCTAGAACACGCGTGTCGCTGCGTTTTAGATACAGGCCGAGCGTCGGATTGCTCGTAAACGGCAACGCGGCTGTCTTAAATTGCAGACGCCGCAGTACGTTCAATTCAAAGGCCAGCCAGCTTTTCGGCGTAAATATCGATTGCTTGCTCATAATCTACAAATCCCGCTCTTTCGTCCTGATTCCGTGCTGTTCCGCGTCCTTTTCCGTGCCTTCCGTTGCTAATCCTCGAACTGATACCACGGAAAGCACGGAAGGAAGACACGGAATATGAGGAACAGATCCACGGTTTCGCTATTCTGACGAGACCCGAACCCAAGGTTGCAGCTCAAACTGATTCGCCGGATTATTTTGCGTGGGTAATGCCGCCGGAGTATCGGTTTGTTCCGGCCTTTGGAATTCTAGAATGTCAACGTTCTCGCTTGTCAGAAAAGCCTTGACGACCTTCGGGTCGAACTCAAGCCCGGCCCATTCTTTCAGGTGCCCTTTTGCTTCAGCTACGGACATCGCTTTTCGTCTCGGCCTGTCGTCTCGAAGGGCGGCAAACGAATCAGCAACGCGCAGAATGCGTGCGGCAAGCGGGATTTGTTCGCCCTCGAGACAATCCGGATAACCGCCTCCGTTCCACCATTCATGGTGCCAGCGTACAAGCAACTGCACGCCGCGTGAAAATCCGCGTTTTGCAGCTTCCTGTTCGCCGATCACCGGATGCCGCTGCATGTCCATCCGCTCGGCGTCGGTCAGCCTACGGCTTTGTTTGATGTAATCGCGGTTCATCGCCATTTCGCCGATGTCATGCACAAGTGCCGCCTGCTGCATAAAAAATCGGTCGTGCGTGGCGAGATTAAAGCTTTTCCCGATAGCGTCGGCGATCGCGGCGATCCGCAATCCGTGGGCGTACGTGTAGCCCTCGAACTCGTCCATCTCCGACGAGATCTCAAGCAGCTTTTCATCGAAACTATTATCCTTCGCTAGGGTCGGTTCCATATTACTGTTCGGTCGTGATAACTATTTTATCATACCGACCGCCGGCTGATAGTGTGGGGCAAGTTAAATCTGAAGACCGTTGAGCAGTTTGCGGGCTTCGACGTTATTCGGTGCGATCTCGAGAAGTCGATTTAACTCGCCCTCGGCGCGTTTCAACATGTTCAGGTCGATGAAAAACTCCGCAAGCATTAGCCGTATCTTCGGGTTTTTTGGTTCAATCTTAGCCGCAGCCTGCATTTCGCCTTCGGCCTTATGCCTCTGCTTTTCATCAAATGAAAGTGCCTTGCCGTAATAAGCCCGATAAAGAGCATTGTCTGGATTATAATGTGCCGCGCGGCCCAGAAAAGGCACTGCTCGCTCATACTCTTCATCCATAAGCAAGCTTAGGCCCATCTCGAAATTTTCGAGGCCCTGTCCAGTTTTCGGATCGACTTTTTCGGTTTCGGCGATGCCCTGGGCACGCAATTTCTCCTTCACTTCAAGCTCTTTTCGCATCTTGAAGTCGTAGTTTGCACGTGTTTCCACAGCTTTTAGTGTTTCATAAGCCTGTGCAACGCTCGAAAAAGCCGCCTGAATCTGCCGCAGTGTCACCGTCGATTCGCGATGAAACAGATCGGGGTGAAACAGCTTTGCCAATCCGAAATAGGCATTTTTGATCTCGGCGATACTTGCGTTTGTTTCGAGACCCATCACGTCATAATGCGTGTCGGCCTTTTTCGTACGATCGAGATATTCTTCGAGCGTAATCTCGATCGCCGGCAGTTCGGGAGCTTTTGTGTCTTGCTCGGCTTCGGGCTCAGGAGCGGCTTCCACCTGCGTGGTATCGCCGTTCGTCACAAATGTCGTATTCTGTGATTGTTTTACCAGCGAAACCTTTGCGTTGCGTATAGCAGCGATCCTGTTAGCCGAAAATGCCGCGTTCCAATCATGCCGAAACACGAGACCGCCAAGCCAAAGCACATAAAGCGTGGAGAGCAAGCCGGTTTCGGGTAGTGCGCAAAGCTGTTTTAATTTCTCGATGTCCAAAGTGTCACTGCCGAATTGCTGAAAGACAAAATACTCATGGCTTTGCAGGTTCGCCGGAAGTTCTCGATCATGCACTGCTACGAACGACTCCTGAACACTCTTAAACCGTTCCGAAACGATCGCCGCATTCTGGCAGCGGGCATAATCGATCAGGACCTTGTGAAAATCGATGCTGAACACCAGATCCTCACGCGGCCTTGCAAGCGGGCTAAATATAAATTCGCCGTCCGGCCACGAAAGAGCCTCTATGATGATCCGTTCGATCTGAACGGCGATCGTGATGTCGATCTCGGCCTTCGGCAATAGGCCTTCGTTCACCAGGTTTGCCGCGAATTCTACATCGCTCGCAAATTTCGGCAGCCGCGCAAGACGCTGCCTGTCGACCTTGTTCTGCTCTAAAATGATGCTTAGAAGCCGATGTTCTCGAGCGTTCGAAACGCCGTAAACGACTTCGCCGTCGCGAAAATAGATGATCGACTTGCGGTCGCCGTGCGACAAACGCAGCGAACCGCCAAATTCAGCCTGTCCGATCTCGATGAGGAGCTCGGCAAACGGGTGAGTGCGAAAATTTCCTTTAAGATCAAGTGTATTTTGCGGAGTCATTGAAACAGGTGGGGCCCGGTCGGGAGAATCAAAAACGTGAGCCGACCTGATGATATCAAATCCGCAGATTAAAAGGTAGAGATTATCGCCGCCGTTTTCAATTTTCCGTGTCCTTCTGCATGTATTCCGTGTACCCGGTTCCAAATCGAGCCATGGAACAAATGTACCAGTAGACCCCGAACATACGGAACGCAGAACGCGCGGAAAAATATTGATAAGCTGTTACGATTTACTTAGCAAGTCAAAGCGTCGGGGATTTCCGGTTTGACACGCCACAAGCAAATTGCGAAAGTGTCTGTTGACCACCGCTTCCGAAAAAAAATAAAGCTTTCAGGAAGGATTTTTGGCTAAAGAGATCGAAATTCGCGAATGTACGACATTGGACGAGATGGCCGCGTGCGTCGATCTACAACGCGCGGTTTTTGCTTTGCCCGAGATAGAAATTTCACCAGTCCGCCATTTTGTTGTGACAAAAAATGCCGGCGGATTCATTCTCGGAGCTTTTTCAGATGGTGAACTGATCGGTTTCGTGCTCAGCGTTCCTGCGTTTCTTCGCGGCGAAAAGGCTTTCTATTCGCATATGACTGCGGTTCATGCCGATTTTCAAAGCTACGGGATCGGTGCAAAGCTCAAATGGGCGCAACGAAATCGTGCGTTGGAACTAGGCGTTAAATACGTGAAATGGACGTTCGAGCCCTGGAAAGCGCGAAATGCCTTTTTCAATCTCGAAAAACTCGGTGCCATCGTTAGCGAGTACCAGCCGAATTTTTACGGCGTCGATTACTCGACAGCAGCGAGTTCGGGTGAAAAGATCGCCCTTGCTAGCGATCGCCTGTTTGCGGAATGGCACCTGACGAGCGAAAAGGTCGAAAAACTCGCTGCGGGTGAACAGCACATCGAAACCCGCGAGCCTGTCCGCACCGTCGAGATACCTAACGATTGGTACGCCCTCGTCGATCAAAACACCGAAAAAGCATTGGCCGAACAGTCGCGAATAAAGAAAGAGTTTGAAGAAGCATTTGCCGCCGGATTTGTCGGCCGTAGTTTCTTACGGGACGAAAACTATCCGAGATATTTGCTCTACGCCGACTAAGATGGCAAGTTTTGAAATAGACCCCGACATCCGAAAAGCACGAACGCTCGCGTCCGAGTTCTACACAGATGAGCGGTGGTTCGAGCTTTCAAAAGAAAGGATTTTTGCCCGAAGCTGGCAGCTCGTCGCCGGCCCGGAACTCAATAGCGATCTGACGCCCGTCACACTTTTGCCCGGATTTCTCGATGAACCGATCCTGATCTCAAGACACGGCGGCGCTCTCAAATGCCTTTCAAACGTCTGTACGCATCGCGGAAAAATTCTTGTCGATGAACCGTGCACGGCGAGCCTGATCCGATGCAGCTATCACGGCAGACGGTTTTCTCTCGACGGTAAGTTCCTTTCGATGCCCGAATTCGAAGGCGTCGTCGATTTTCCATCTGAGGGCGATGATCTAAAGATGGTAGCATTTGCTGAATGGGCCGGATTTAAGTTCGCATCGATCGATCCGGCCGCTCCGCTTGCGGATTTTATAGATGACGCTGCCGCCTTTTTCAAAGACGCCGAGCCCGACGGCCTGAAGCTCGTGTCGACACGCGATTACGAGGTCAACGCTCACTGGGCGTTGTATTGCGAAAATTATCTCGAAGGCTTTCACATACCATTTGTCCATCATTCGCTGAACGAGATCGTCGATTACGGCAGCTATTCGACTGAGACATTCAGATACTCAAGTCTGCAAACCGCTTTTTCAGGCTCCCCTCCTTTCAAAGG
>JAYSON010000016.1:0-9493 GCA_043722725.1 Chloracidobacterium sp. | reverse complement strand
GTAACTATCTGTCATTACTAGCTTTATCTTATACAATAAGATGTTTAACTAGTCATGACCCTAAAAGAAATAGAATTTGACCGTGTTTCGAAGCTTTATCTTACTGAAGCCGCTTTCGAAATGATCAAAGGTCTAGAAGACATCAAGCTCGAATCCGAAACCAGCGAATTCATAAAGTCGGGCGGTGCCTTCAATCTGGTGAATAGTTTTACGGGAAAACAGTGGAAATTTGACATACGGTCGGCAGGCGGAAAACGCGGTGTATTGAGCCTTCCGATGCCGAGCCAAATGGTGGTCTTCAAGGTCGATATTCACGAGGAAGATGAACGTCCTAACGGCCCGAATCTTTACAAAGAGTTTCGATTCAAGGGCAATGTTTCGGGTGGTACAGGCATCTTTCGTTCAACCATGGCAAGGCCGACAACCTATCTCCTGGTCTTCCAGGGCCGAGGTAACGGATGCGACAATGCGTCCGACTTTACGCATTGGCGTCTTGAGATAAACGGCCCACGAGCTCAGTACGCGTTTTTTGGTGAGTTGGATTCGGCCGCTGACGACGATCCTTCGGATGCCGAAAAGGCCAAAACTTCCCGGTGATTTAGCAGCTTGACACATCTTTGATTTCATCGCATCATTGCCCTAATAGTTCGTGGTGAGTTAATGCGACTTGCGACCACGTTAAATAATCTGCTAAACAGTTCAACCAAAGATTTTTTTGATGGGTCTCGCTGTTTAGCGAGACTTTTTCGCTTTGCGGCTTTCCAACAAACTTTAGTTTGTTGTTCCGCCCTGCGTCAAATTGAAATTTGACGGACATTTATGAAAAACTTCCGGGAAATTCTTGAGTCTGACAATGTCTACGTGTTCGACGGTGCGGTCGGCACACGCCTGTACGATAAAGGTATTTACATCAACCGCAGCTATGACGAGCTGAATCTGATCGCCCCGGATCTCGTCCGCGAGGTCCATGAGGAATACGTAAAGGCCGGGGCCGACATCATCGAGACCAACTCGTTCGGTGCGTCGCGGAATAAGCTTCAATCGTACGGTTTGGAGGGCAAGCTCCGCGAGATCAATATCGCTGCGGCCCGGCTTGCCAGAGAGGCGGCGGGTGAAAAGGTATTCGTCGCGGGTGCGATCGGGCCATTGGGTCTTCGTATCGAGCCGTTCGGGCCAACTTCGTTTGACGAAGCTAAGGAGCTTTTCAAGGAGCAAGCCGAGGCGTTACTCGAGGGCGGCGTTGACCTCTTCGTTCTCGAAACGTTCTCGGAACTTCCCGTGATCGAACAAGCCGTCCGAGCTATCAAGGAAGTTTGCGATTTGCCAATCGTCGCCCAAATGACAATTCAAATGGACGGTAAGACGAATTTCGGGACCACCCCCGAAGCGTTTACGGCAAGGTTGGACGAACTCGGTGCCGACGTCATCGGCCTCAATTGCGGCATGGGCCCAAACCACATTCTTACCGCCTTGGAAAAGATGCGCAACGTAACTGAAAAACGCCTTTCGGCGCAGCCTAATGCGGGTCTGCCGCGCGATGTACAAGGCAGACAATTCTATATGGGTTCGCCTGAATACATGGCAACCTTTGCAAAGCGTTTCGTGCATGCCGGGGCAAAATTCGTTGGCGGCTGTTGTGGCACGACACCGACGCATATTCGTCTGATCGCCGATTCGATTCGATCTATAAACCCACGACAATCACAGACCTTCGTTCGATCGAATACGGCAACAGTTAACGAGTTGAAGCCGGATGACGTTCAGGTTGTTTCCCCCGATGACCGTTCGAAATGGTCGCGAAAGATTGCCCGCGGCGAGTTTGTGACATCGGTCGAAGTTCTTCCACCAAAGGGCTGCGATGCGCAGAAAACGCTCGATTCGATAGGCCTTTTGAAGGTAGCGGGAGTCGATGCTGTCAACATTCCGGATGGCCCGCGAGCGCAAACGCGAATGTCGGCACAGGCGACCGCAGTGCTCGTCGAACGCAACGTCGGCATCGAGGCCGTCCTGCATTACTGCTGCCGTGACCGGAATTTGCTCGGGATGATGTCGGATTTGCTCGGTGCCGCGGCTCTCGGATTGCACAATTTACTAATTATTACCGGCGACCCGCCAAAAATGGGCCCTTATCCGGACTCAACCGCCGTCTTCGACATTGATTCTATCGGCTTGACCAACATGGTCAACAAACTCAATCACGGTCTTGATCTCGGCAACAATCCAATAGGATTACCTACCGCTTTTTCGATCGGCGTGGGCGTAAATCCGGGTGCGGTAAATATGGACGAGGAGATTCGCCGCTTCGAGTGGAAAGTGGAAGCCGGTGCCGAATACGCCATCACACAGCCCGTATTCGATACCGAGCAGCTTCGTTCATTTTTGGATCGCATCGCCCATGTAAAGATTCCTATCGTAGCCGGTATATGGCCGCTGGTCAGTTTTCGAAATGCGGAATTTCTGCACAATGAAGTACCCGGCGTAAACGTCACGCCTGAGATCCTTGAACGTATGCGGCTCGCTTCGGAGCAAAGTAAAGAAGCGGCTCGCGAAGAGGGCATCGCAATTGCGCGGGAGAGTTTAACAGAGGTTCGGGATGTGATCGCGGGCGTACAGGTTTCGGCTCCTTTCAACAATGTTAAATATGCCTTGCAGGTTTTTGACGTTCTGGATGAATTCAAAAATGGCCGAAACACCGCCGCGAGTATCAATAATTGATCGTTTTGATCGTACCGGCTGAAAGCTTTTCGGGATTGGGTTCCGGCGGGCGAACCAGGGTGAAGCGGTGGTTGAATTGATTTAGCGAGATGTCCTGCCACTCGTATTTGACGACGGCTCCGTCGTTAAATTCGTACACTCGCTCTATTTGGGCGTTTTTATAGATCGTTGGTGTCTCGGAGGCGATCTCATGCGTTTCGTCCCGTAGGATTATGCCGACATATTTTTCTGCTTTCATAGGTTAAGGTACAAGAACGATTTTTCCGAGCGCTTTGTCTTCGATTACTTCGTGATGCGACTTCGGAGCGTCGCGGAGCGGGAAGCATTTCCTCACGTAAGGACTAAGAAAACCCTTGCTTAAACCGTCGAAGATTGCGGCGTGGATTTCCGTCCGTATAGCCTCGGGCGAATTGAATAGGGACATTCCATAAATCGTTGCATCCTTGGTCATTGCCGAACGCGGATTGAATTCGAGTGCTCCGCGATTGCCGATCACCGTAATGCGGCCAAACATCGCAAGCACATCGAAATCCTTTTGCAAGTTAACATTAGCGAGCATTTCAATGATGATATCGACGCCGACGCCGCCGGTAACATCCTTGATCGCCTCAAGATAATTTTCCTGTGAGTGATCGAAAACGTGGTCGGCTCCCTGTGTAATGACGAGATCGCGTCCGGCGTCGCTGCTTGCTGTCCCGATCACCGTCAGGCCGGCGTTCTTTGCCCATTGTACCGCGGCGATCCCGACTCCGCCCGAAGCTCCATGGATCAACACCGTTTCCCCGCGTTTCGCTTTTGCCTTTTGAAATAATCCCCGATAGCTCGTCGCGTACGGCGTCCAAACACCCGCTCCCTGCTCGAAACTGACATTGTCAGACAAGTGTCCAAGCTGGTTCTCGCCGCAGAGCGCATATTCGGCGTAGGTTCCAGTCAGAGAATCGGCTGTGTAGACGCGATCACCCGTTGTGAATTTGGTAACATCCGCACCGACTGTTTCGACGACGCCCGCCGCGTCTTTCCCCGGCGTATAAGGCAACTTTGGAGCGTGAGCGTGAATGCCCGTCCGCAGATATGTATCGACCGGATTTATACCAGCGGCTTTTATGGCTACGAGGACTTCCGCTCCTTTTGGTTCCGGCATGGAAACATCATCAAGCTTCATTACCTCAGGCGCGCCGAATTCGCGGACTACTATAGCTTTCATAAATAAAGAGGCGGAACCGCCTGCGTGAGCAGGTGGCGAGTTGTTTGGCTAGCGGCCATCCAACCACCCGCTCACGCGGGTGGTTCTGCCCTGTCCGTAGCCGCCTTGTCCGCTACTCAACCGTTACTGATTTTGCCAGATTTCGCGGCTGATCGACATCGCAGCCGCGGCGAACGGCGATGTGATACGACAGCAGCTGCAGCGGGACAATTGAAAGGATCGGGCCGAGCAGATCTGACGTTCGAGGCACTTCGATAACGTGATCGGACACCTTCGAACTCATTCCGTCGCCTTCGGTTAGCACGGAGACGACAATCCCGTCACGAGCTTTCACTTCAACAATGTTCGAATGCGTTTTTTCATACCGTAACTGGCTGGACGGATTTCCTTCGTCACGCGTGTTGACGACCACAACCGGAAGCTTTTCATCTATGAGGGCATTCGGGCCGTGTTTCATTTCACCCGCGGGATAGCCTTCGGCGTGAATATAGCTGATCTCTTTCAGCTTTAACGCTCCTTCGAGCGCGACCGGAAAATTGATTCCCCGGCCAAGATAGAGGAAATCCTGAACCCGGAAGAATTCTTTTGAAAGTTCCTCGATCGAATCGGCGTCATTTAACAGTTGCTCTATTTTTAAGGGAAGCTCGGCCAAGTCCTGTGCCAGCACTTTGGCCTTTTCCAGGTCAATCGTTCCGCGAAGCTCGGCCAAATACGAAGCAAAGAGATAAATTGCAACCATCTGCGACGTAAACGCCTTGGTCGAGGCAACACCGATCTCGGGGCCGGCGTGGGTCAGGATCGTTCCGTCCGCTTCGCGATGAATCATCGAGCCCTGGACGTTGCAGATCGCCAGCACTTTACACCCTGACAGTTTAGCTTCGCGCATTGCCGCGATCGTGTCAGCAGTTTCGCCGGACTGCGAAATCACTAGTATCAGATCAGTGTCAATTAAAACCGGTCCACGGTAGCGAAACTCCGAAGCATAATCTACCTCGACAGGAATACGGGCAAGCTGCTCAAGCATGTATTTCCCGGCAAGGCCCGCGTGCCACGACGTACCGCACGCGGCGATCTTGATCGACGTGACGGCTTTAAAATCTTCCTCAGAAATGTCCATGGGATCAAGATAGATCTTTCCTGTATCGAGCGAAACACGCCCCTGCGATGTGTCTCGAACGGCTCGGGGCTGCTCGTAAATCTCCTTGAGCATGAAATGCTTGAAGCCGCCTTTTTCGGCCATGATCGGATCCCACGTGATCCGCTGCTGCTTTGGCTCTACGATATTGCCGTCAAAATCCGTAACGCGCACAGAGTCCTTGGTCAAAATCGCAATCTCCCTATCGCCTAGGAAGAACACATCCCGCGTGTGCTGCAATATCGGCGGTATGTCGGACGCAACAAAAAATTCACCGTCACCCAAACCGATTACAACCGGCGGACCCTCGCGAACGGCGATTATTGTGTCAGGAACATCGACCGAAATTATTGACAAGGCAAAAATGCCCTTCAGCTCTTTAACTGCTTTCTGTACCGCGAGCTCGAAAGAAAGGCCTTCGGATTCGATGTAGTACCCGATCAGATGGGCAACAACTTCCGTATCGGTTTCGGTCTTAAAAACACTCCCCTTCGCCGCAAGCCGTTCTTTTAGATGTAAATAATTCTCGATGATGCCATTGTGAACAACGACGATCTTCCCCGATTGGTCCCGATGGGGATGAGCATTTTCCTCGGTCGGCCGCCCATGTGTCGCCCAACGCGTATGACCGATGCCGTAATTCCCGTCAAGCGGATTCAGCCGGATGGCTTCCTCAAGATTTCGCAGCTTACCTTCAGCCCTACGCAGCGAAAGATGATGCTCGTCATCGACAACAGCGATCCCCGCCGAATCGTACCCGCGGTATTCCAGCTTCCTGAGGCCGTCGATGATCAACGGCACAACTTGCTTATTTCCAACGTATCCGACGATTCCACACATATATTCAATTGAATAGCTAAATCGCTCCCGACTTTCCTTTACCTTCTACGGAATCAAGTGTCTTGATCATCTTCGCCGGGGCTCCGACAACTAGGGTATTTGGCGCAACATCCTTCGTGACAACACTTCCCGCTCCCGTCACGGCATCATCGCCGACTTTTACGGGTGCGACGAGCATCGTATCTGACCCGATCTTAACCCTGTCGCCGATATGCGTTTCGTGCTTGTTCTTGCCGTCGTAGTTGCAGGTAATGACGCCGGCTCCGATGTTCGTGTCCTCGCCGATAGTGGCATCGCCGAGATAGGTTAGATGGCTTGCTTTGGAGCCGCGGCCGAGTTTTGTTTTCTTTAGTTCGACAAAATTGCCGACCTTCGATTCGGGCTCCATTTTCGCATTTCCGCGAAGGTGGGCCATTGGGCCGACGGTGCAGTCGTCCGCAACTTCCGAGTCGGCGATAAAACAGTTATCGCGGATCTCAACATCGTTTCCTATCTTTGCATTGGTCAATCGCGTCCCGGAACGTATGGTGCAGCGGTCGCCGATCTCCGTCGCGCCTTCAATCATTGCATTCGGGTATATAACTGTGTCGCGGCCTATCGACGCCTGAGCGCTGACATAGGCGTTCTTCGGGTCGATAAACGTCACGCCGTGATCGAGCATTAGTTTTGAGATCGTTCGTCTCTGTAAAATGCGTTCTAGATCGGCGAGCTGTACTCGATCATTGACGCCTTCGATCTCGTGCGGGTCGCCGTATTGAAAGATCGCGATCTCCTCGCCCGCGTCGCGCAATAGCGACGGCACGTCCGTCAGATAATATTCACCCTGCGAATTATTGTTTTGGACGGCCGACAACGCCCGAAACAGTTGCCTGGCATCAAAACAATAAATCCCCGCGTTGATCTCGGAAATTACCTTTTCATCATCGGTGGCGTCTTTTTGTTCGACGATCCGCTCAAACAGACCGGCGTCATCACGGACAATTCGGCCATAACCCGCCGGATCATTTAGTTTAACGGTCAAAATTGTGCAAGATGCTCCTTTACGATGGTGCTGCTGGACAAGAGCAGCCAGAGTTTCCGGCCGGATCATCGGCACATCGCCCGAAAGCACAACAAGCGTGGAGTCCTTTTTCTCCAAATACTGCCGGGCCGCGTTAACCGCGTCGCCCGTCCCCAACTGCTTTTCCTGCGTCACAAAAATAACCTGCTGATGATCGAGTTCGTTCAGGACGGCGGCTTTAACCTCTTCTGCCTGATGGCCGATAATAACGTAAATGCTATGCGGGGCGAGCGCAGTCGCGGTCCGGCAGACGTGGTTGATCAAGGGACGGCCGTCGAGGCGGTGCAGCACCTTGGCCAAATCGGACTTCATCCGGGTGCCGAGGCCCGCCGCGAGGATCAAAACATCCAAAGCTTTTTGTTCGGTCGATAAATCTGACATATTTGGTCGCGGGAGGATCCGGCGGCGTTCGGCATCTATCTAACCATTAGTGCATGTCAGGACGGCCTGAGCAAGCTTTTTCGAATCGTGGCGAACCTTCTCTCCTTCGTCAAGTAGATTATCATACACGATCTCGGCACCTTCAATCGTTTCGGCGGAAATCGAGCCGTGTACGCCTATTTGTTCGGCCCCTTTCATCTCGTAAAGTTCGGATCGAAGCATACTTCTAGGCTGACTGTTTATGACTATGTAGTCGAACCGCACTTCAGCCGCGTAATCGCCAATTATTTCCAGGTGTCGGCGGGCCGTCAAACCGTCAGTTTCGCCTGGCTGGGTCATTAGATTGCAAACGAATATTTTTATTGCAGCTGAATCGGCTATCGCCTTAGCAAAGCCCTGAACCAACAAGGGAGGAAGCAGGCTTGTAGAGAGCGAACCTGGCCCGATCGTAATAATGTCTGCATTCGAAACAGCAGATAGAGCGTCCGGCATCGGCTGGCAATTTTCAGGTTCCAGATAAAGCCGCTTATAGCTCTACCAACGTTGCCTATACGCGTTTCGCCGCGAATGATCGATCCGTCAAACAGCTCTGCCGCAAGACGGACATTAGAAACGGTCGTCGGATAAATATGGCCTTTGTTGGCAAGGATCTCAGACGAAAGTTTTACCGCTTCGGCAAAATCGCCCGTTATCTCGGAAAGCGCCGCTAGAAACAGATTTCCGAAATTATGACCTCCCAGATCGCCCAAGCCTCTAAACCGATGCTGAAAGAGTTTTGATAACAAACTGGAGTCTTCTGAAAGCGCTACCATACAGTTACGGATGTCGCCCGACGGCGGCATCTGGAGTTCGTCGCGAAGACGTCCGGAACTTCCGCCGTCATCGGATACCGCAACGATTGCAGAAAGATGCTTTACCCGATGCTTCCCGGTTGTGTTCGGCACCACGTATTTCTTCAATCCAGAGAGAAGAGTTGCGAGGCCCGTTCCGCCGGCGATTGTCACACAATTGATTCCATTTAGATTCTCTGAATTCTGCGTTTTATTCATTTGCAAGGCGAATCTACCGAAACCGGAGCTAATCCGCAAACTTGTTAAACTCGAATTGGGACGCTACTTCCGATAATTTGAACGTCGTCTTGACGAAATCGCGCCATTGCGACTTAGTTCAAGAAGCCGATCGGGTACGAACCATATCTCAGAAAACTACGCCTGCATTTAACTTTCTTTAGGGTCAAAAAACACTTGAAGCATTCGTTGCGCATGTGTTAGATTTAAAAGTGCGGTTCATCGCAGATACCCGCCTTTTGTTAATCGGTACATTTCTTCGCAATTATACTTGCCGCTATAGCTACTCAGTTAAAGAGAATATCAAATGGCTCAAACGCCTTTCATTTTACAAGAACACCAGTTTCAAAGGCTAAAGATCGTCTTGGCCCGCTTATGCGTCGAATGCGCTTCGCGCGTTGTTTTTCTTGTCGACCGAGATGGACAAACTATTGCCTTTCACGGTGACATCGGCGATATGGACACTATGAGCTTTTCGTCGCTCGCCGCGGGCAATGTAGCTGCGACGAGCAGCATGGCCAAGCTTATCGGCGAGGATGTTTTTCCGGCCGTTGTGCATGAAGGCGAACGGGAGAGCATATTCATCAGCGTTATTGGCCGCAGCCTCCTGGCCGTTGTCTTCGACGAACGCTCTACTCTTGGGCTGGTTAAGCTGAGAACTAAAAAAGCGAGCTTCGAGGTCGCTGCCGTTCTGGATGAGGCAGTTAGGGATTCAGCGGCGTTTAGTTTAAACAACAATTCAGTTTTTGCTGAGATTACCGACGAGGACATCGATAGTCTTTTCGGTTAGACAACACTGATATAGAATATTCGGCAAAGTTATGACTTTCATCAATTACGCTTCACGCGAAATCAATTGCAAAATCGTTTATTACGGTCCGGGATTATGTGGTAAAACCACTAACCTGCAATATATCTACGATTCGACCGCACCGCAGGCGAAAGGCAAACTGATCAGCCTCGCAACCGAAACCGACCGTACGCTGTTTTTTGATTTTATGCCGCTCGAACTCGGGACTGTTCGCGGCTTCAAAACTCGGTTCCATCTTTATACCGTTCCCGGTCAAGTCTATTACGATGCTTCTCGCAAG
>JAYSON010000015.1:0-1530 GCA_043722725.1 Chloracidobacterium sp. | reverse complement strand
GTGCCGACAACCTTTGCTTCAAACGTTTTGTTGTCACTCATCTGGACGACGATCCTGTCCGCACCGTCAACGACGTGAGCATTCGTAAGGATAGTGCCGTCGGCACTTACCATCACGCCGGACCCAAGACCGCGTTCAATGCGCGGCCGCTGATTCTCTTTGGGAACTTGAAATTGTTTAAAGAAATCATCGTCACCGAAAGGTGATTGCTGTACGGCTTGCGGCTTGGATTTGTGATCGGCCTCGATCCTAACTACCGCAGCCGAGGTTTTTTCGACTACATCCGCATACGATGTGCGAACGCCGTCAACGACAAGCGGTGTCGCCGGAGCCGCCTGCGTTTCCGGAGCGACCGGAACTGTTTCACTGCCGAAAAGGCCAGTTTTGCAGCCCGAAAATATCGAAACAGAAAGAAGTACTAAAATAACAAGACCTTTTATATTCAACATCGAAATTCTCTCCAAATTAATTCCTTACCGGGATTTTAAGCGTATCTTGATTCAAGAATAACAAGACAGTTACGAAAGGGAAAGACGTTAGGTTCAGGTAAATCTGAGCAAATGACCTAAAAGGATCGAAAAGTCGCAATGATGTTTAGCTTTTACCTACGACTTTTGGAGTCTCGCCCATAAAGATGTAAGCCAGCGATTTGTAAACGAGTTTTGCGCAAAGGAACGCGGGTGACTCGTAGTTTTCGAAGTAGGAATATTCGACCAGATCCATGCCGACGATGCGTTTCTTCTCGGCAATCGCTCGGATGAGCGCCAATGTCTCGAACCAACCCAGCCCTCCGGGTTCGGGCGTTCCGGTTGTCGGAACAATGCTCGGATCGAGTCCGTCAATATCGATGGTCAAATAGACGTTTTCAGTCAGCGAGTCGACTGCCTCATCTATCCAATCGGTCTTCCCGACAATGTCGCGGGCCCAAAATATTCTTGTCGGCAAACCTGTGGCGATCAAGCGTGCTTCGTCGGCCGAGATCGAACGAATACCAACTTGAACCGCCGGAATGCGCAAGTCTTTTACGACTCGGGCCATGATCGATGCGTGCGAGTGCGGCGTTCCGTCGTATGTGTCACGCAGATCGGCGTGAGCGTCAATCTGCAGCACACTCAAATTATGAAATTGCTCGGCGTGGGCCTGGATGATCGGAGCCGAGACGGAATGCTCGCCGCCGAGCATGCATAGGAATTTATCGGATTTCAGAAGCTCTTTTGAATACTCGTAAAGCTCCTTCATCATCAAGTCCGGTGTCGAACGCGGCTTAAATTCTTCGAGCGTGTGGATGCCGACCTTAAAAACTTCCGAATCGGTTTCTTCCTCGTAAAGCTCCATGTTGCGCGATGCGTTGACAATAGCCATCGCACCCGCACCTGTTCCCGTTCCATACGACACCGTTCCCTCGTATGAAACCGGAAGGATCAGAACGCGTGCCGAATCGAAAGCGGAATAGTTTTCCTCTTCGATCCCGCCGAAATTCATCGGCAATTGTTGGGATTGGGACATATGCATTCAATGG
The DNA here is from genome assembly GCA_043722725.1 of Chloracidobacterium sp. Lineage (GTDB taxonomy): Bacteria > Acidobacteriota > Blastocatellia > Pyrinomonadales > Pyrinomonadaceae > OLB17. The sequence goes on along the minus strand of JAYSON010000015.1, from coordinate 11 downwards.
AAAATTAAAAA
>JAYSON010000014.1:0-3641 GCA_043722725.1 Chloracidobacterium sp. | reverse complement strand
GTATAATCCTAATCTTTCGGTCGCCTCGCTCAAGGCGACGTTGTTGAATACTGTCGATCAGCTGCCTCAATGGAATGGACTCGTTAAAACCGGCGGCCGGCTGAATGTTTCGAGCGCCTTAATGAATCAAACAGTCTGCACTTTCAATATGGCTGCCACTTCCATGCGGGTGCCGACTAAAGGCGGCTATTTTTCCGTCAACGTTACGGCTGCCCAAAACTGCGATTATTCCGTTAAAAGCAATGCGAGCTGGATAAAGGTTTCGGGCTCGGATGCTCTGTCCGGAAACGGAATCGTAACCTTCCGGGTAACTTTAAATCCGACGATCTCGCGTTCAGGAATAATAAGAATTGCGGGAACTGACTTTACCGTAACTCAATCTCGGAACTAATTTTTGTAAAATTAAGGCCGCTTTCCAACTATTATTCTATTGAGCGCGTCTAACGTTTACATACGCTCGCTGGAAATCAATCGAAGCCGTCTTCCCGGCTTCTGCTTTTTTGATCGAAATTGTTGCAATTGTCGTGTTCGAAGTAGTATATTTGAAGTTCTCGACCTTTTGGCACGACCAATTGTTTGAGCCTGCAAGACATTTTTAAGAAAGGAAATAAACAATGAGAAGTTTTCTAGCCGCATTCGGCAAATCCGCACTCTTCGCTGCTTTGGTTTCGGTTTTGGCTTTATCGACCTTTGGACAGCTTAGCTTGCGTAAAGCTGTGGATTACGATGCTGACGGAAAGGCAGATTATTCGATTTTCCGTCCGTCCACCAATGAGTGGTATATAATCAAAAGCGGCGGCGGCATTCGCGTACAGCAGTTTGGTGTTGCCAACGAAGACTTCATGGTCCCCGGCGATTTTGACGGCGACGGAATCGGTGATATTGCAGTTTGGCGTGAGACCAATGGAAACTGGTACCGGCTAAACAGCTTAAGCAATACGTTTACCATCAACACTTGGGGCACACCCGGCGATGAACCCGTTGCACGCGATTACGACGGCGACGGCAAAACCGACATGGCGGTCGTTCGGCGTTCCAATGGCGTTATGACCTGGTTCCTTTTCTACAGTTCGACGAACGGCTACGAATCTCGTCAATTTGGTCTTTCTACCGATTTTACAGCACCCGGCGATTACAATGGCGATGGCAAATTCGATCTGGCTGTCCAGCGTCCCGGTGCGACCGCGACTGCGGCGGGAACATTTTACATCCAAACAGCTGTATCGTTTGAGATTTACACATTTGGTCAAAGCAACGACCTGATCGTACCGGGCGATTATGACGGTGATGGCAGAACGGACATCGCGGTCGTCCGCGAAGGAGCCACGCCAACCTCGAATCTTACCTGGTTTGTGCGTAAAAGCTCTGACGGTCAGATGATCCAACGAACTTGGGGCGTTTCCGGAACAGACTTGAATGCCCAGAACGACTACGATGGCGACGGCAAGACAGATCTTGCGATCTGGCGTAACACCGACGGCAAATTCTACGTCTTTAATGTAGCCAACGGAAATATCTCCATAGCCTCGTGGGGTGCTCCAAACGACTTCCCTATTGCGAGCTACGATACGCACTAGGCTTCGTTTTTCCTATGAAATGATAAAGGCTGATGACTTTAGGGTCGTCAGCCTTTTCGTTTATTAACCCAATCTGCAATAATTTCTCATTGAATCAATGGATCGTCTCACGGCTACAATTCAAAATTCTTTCGCAAAGAAACGAATCTTCATAGTTGGCGACCTAGTCGCGGACCAGTTTCTACTCGGCACTATCGCCCGTGTTTCGCGCGAAGCACCTGTTTTTATACTTCGTCATGATGACACCGAGACACGTGCCGGAGCCGCCGCAAACGCCGCCGTCAACACCGCATCGCTCGGTGCGGAACCGATTCTAGTTGGCCTGGCCGGACTTGACCAAAATGGCGAGTTATTGCTGGAAAGCCTTCGACAATCAGGCGTAAATTGCGACTTCGTCGTTTCGGATCCGACCGTGAAAACTACGACGAAGGTGCGCGTTCTGGCTGGTCAACATTACGCGGCCCGCCAGCAGGTAATTCGAATCGATTATGAAAACACTGCTGAGATCGATGCGTCGGTTCGGCAGCAATTACTGTCGAACTTTGAAACTGCGGCCGAGAACGCCGATGCGATCATAATCTCCGATTATAATTACGGTGTTGCAGACCAAAGCGTGCACGATCTTGCTTGTCAAATCGCGGCACAGCGGGCGATACCACTTCTTGTTGACTCCAGATTTCGATTGCACGATTTCCCGAATGCCACGACGGCGACACCAAATCAGGACGAGGTCGAGCAGCTTATCGGAAAGAACTTTACTGTCGAGCAATGCTCAGATCTTCGCGAAAAACTCGGGTTCGAGTCCCTGCTAGTCACATGCGGAAATCATGGAATGCTTCTGGTACAAAAGAACCGTGAGCCGCAGCGAATTGCCGCAATTGGGTCCGCCGAACCGGTGGATGTCACAGGAGCAGGCGACACGGTTATTGCCGCTTATGCTCTGGGCCTCGCGTCCGGCTTATCGTTTACTGAGGCAGCCGAGATCGCAAATCATGCCGGCGGCATTGTCGTCATGAAAAAAGGTACGGCCTCAGTTTCGCCGGACGAACTTGTCGAATCGATCCGCGTCAATACAAAATTGGGAACGCTGGAATCCTCCGCATAGACCGACGATGGCTTTGGACAAAAATATCATACTCAATCGCGACGAACTGATAAAAAAGGTTGCCAAAGATCGTAAAAACAGTTCGAAGATAGTTTTCGCCAACGGCTGTTTCGATCTTTTTCACGTCGGTCATATACGCTATCTTGCCGGGGCTAAACAACTTGGCGATCTTTTGATCGTAGGTATAAATTCCGACCGGCAGGTCAGGAAACTAAAAGGTGAAGGACGACCCTTCATGCCGGAAAAAGAACGCGCCGAGATCGTCGCCGCGATCCGTTTTGTCGATGCCGTTACGATCTTTGACGAACCGACGGTCGAGGAGCTGATCATGGCCATCCGCCCCGATTTTCACGCAAAAGGAACCGACTATACGACCGAAACGGTACCCGAACGCGAGATCGTCAGAGCATACGGCGGGCAGGTGGCGATAGTCGGCGATCCAAAAAATCATTCTTCTTCCGATATGATAGACGTTATGTCGAAGACGGGTTAAACGCAGAGTCGCAGGAGACGCTGAGTACAAGTAAGAGTTAAGGATCAAATAGGCGGTGGGAAATTTTGACATGTTCAACTTGGAAGAAAATCCGAAATTTAATTGGCCCAAATTACTACCGTAATCGTCGCAGTAATTATATTGCTTCTGTTGGCGAATCTCTTTTCGCTCTAGTTCTTTTCGTTACCAAATAACCGCTTAAATTTGTTTACTATTTGCTTTGTATTCACCGCGTCTTCGCGTCTCTGCGGTAAAATCTTTTTATGTTCGCAGCGCGAAATAAGACCGACCTTATCATTGAAGTTTGGGAAAAGCTGGACTGTGAAAGCGTCGGGGCGGAAGAACTACTTGCGATTGAGCAGGCTGTTCTCGGCCAATTTGGCAAATCGGCAGTCGATTCACCGATGGTTGTGGCACGGCTGTTGGCCAATGAAGGAGCGGTGCTTCGCCATTCGGAAATAATGGA
>JAYSON010000013.1:0-3178 GCA_043722725.1 Chloracidobacterium sp. | reverse complement strand
GCCTGGACGAACCTCTTTGCAAAGGTCGCCATATATTCCGGCGAACCCATGTAAAATTGCCTGCCCTGCACGTCCCTGGGAAGTCCGGCATTCGGTTGGGCGGACAAGGCCTTTGCCGAAACGGAACGCATCTTTTCCAGAGCCGTAAGCACGTGATTCGGGCCCATCCCGCAATTAAGGCCGATGACATCCGCACCGACGTCGTCCAATCTTGCAGTGAAAGCCTCAGGCGATGTACCGAATGTGGTCTTCCCATCCATCTGGATGGCCATCTGAGCGACTATCGGGAGATCGCAAAGCTCGCGGACGGCGCGGATCGCTTGTTCGATAACATCCAGTTCCGAAAAGGTTTCGAGAATAAACAGATCGACGCCGCCTTCAAGCAGGCCTTCGATCTGCTCTTTATACAGGTCCTTTGCTTCGTCGAAAGACGTCGGGCCAAAGGGCTCGATCCGCAATCCGAGCGGGCCGACCGCACCTGCGACATAGGCTTTCCCACCCGCTGCTTCGCGGGCAATTCGTGCCGCCGCGATGTTAATATCGCGAAGCTTGCCTTCGAGTCCATACGGCTGAAGTTTATGGCGTGTGGCACCGAACGAATTTGTTTCGATGATGTCCGCACCGGCTTTGACGTATTCCTCGTGCACCTCGCGAACGAGATCGGGCGAGATCAGATTCAGCTCGTCATAACTCCGGTTGATATAAACGCCTTTGTCGTAAAGACGCGTGCCGACGGCCCCGTCAAAAACGTAAATACCGTCAGATTCGAGAAGTTCGCGAAAATTCTTCATAAACAAAAAGCCTCGCCAAAACAGCGAGACTTATAAAATCTTTTTTGCATTCAGCTGTTTAGCAGTTTATTTAACGTGGTCGCAAGTCGCATTAACTCACCACGAATGTTAAACCAAATAATGCTGCTTTACCTTGCAACTGTCAAGTGTTTACAACTTGTACTATTTAGTTTGAAACCTCTAATCTTTCCGTTCCACTACTCAGCTTGCCATGGAAGGCGTACTTTGCTTTCTTCCCATCGACCTCTAAACGCCAATGAGTGAAATCCGATGCGTTGTCGCAGCCGTTGCCGCGGCCTTGAAATACGAGAAAGTACGTCGTCGGCTTAATAATTCCCGCGCGGAAAATACCCGTGCCGCCGGACACGTTACCTTTGAAACGCAACTCTTTGTAGAGGATCGGGCCGTTGGGACGATCCGGTTCGTCGTCGTGTATATCGACCTTGAACGTCAAAATCTGAGCAGGCAAGGGAAGCGTCAAAACGCCTGATTTTCCGGTCTTCGATTTGAGATTAAACTTCCAGGTTTTCCCAAGAAAGGTATTTACCAGATCAAATTCGTTCCGCGAGGCGATCCATTCGTCCGTCGTAAATTCCTTTTTAAGATCGTCTAACCCTTTGATAACCTCAAAATCCGCCTCGGTCAAAAATAGAGTGGCCGTTTTATCAAACTCCATCTCTTTCAGCAGGTCGAGATAAAAGGTGTCCACTTTGCGTGTTCGGATGATGTATTCGCCCGGCGTCGCACAGCAAGCGCAGCCCAACGCATCGGACGACAAAGACACGAGGCAAACAATCGAAAAGACGACGGTTAATAAGCGTTTAAGTGACATTTATATTCCTCTACCGCTGGCATTTCCTGCAAAAATAAGTCGAGCGACCACCTTGTTTTAGACGAATAATCGGAGTTTTGCAATGCGTGCAAGGCAGATCTTCGCGATCATACACACGCCAGCGGGTTTCGATGCCGGCATTGTAATAGCTGCCGTCAATGTTTTCGGGATCGACATTAAGCGTTGAACCTTGAGCGATTGCCTCGAACAGAACCTCGCGAATTTTTTCATGCAGCGGGGCCGATTTTTTGACTGAAACCTTATTCGCTACTTTTTGAGGATCAATATTTGCGAGAAATAAGGCTTCCGAGGCGTAGATATTTCCCAACCCGCAGACCTTTGTCTGGTCGAGAAGGAATTCCTTGATGCTTCTTTTCGAGGTTTTTAGCGTATCGCGGAAATATTTTAGCGAAAATTCTTCAGACAACGGTTCCGGTGCGAGTTTTTTGAGTTCCTTTGCTTCATGCAAAACTCGAGTCTTGACGACTTTCATTAGACCGAAATGACGTTGGTCCTGAAAGACAAGACGTGTTTCGTCATCCAGATAGAAAACCGCATGGGTGAATTTCGGATTTTCGCGTTCGAGCGGCAAGAGCATGAAACGGCCGCTCATTCGAAGATGCGTTATCAAAGTGTGCCCACTGTCGAGATCGAACAACACATGTTTGCCGCGGCGGTGAACAAAATTGACCGTGGAACTATTCAATCTCTCACTAAAAACGGAAGGTGCGCTGTCCGGTGCCAGCCGTTCGCGCAGCAATTCGGCCGCAACGATTTTGCGGCCTTTTATTAAAACATCCAGAGATTTTGCAACAAGTTCAACTTCGGGAAGCTCAGGCATAGATTGAATGATCGTAAATTCGACCATTCAATATCTTATACCAATGCAGCCGATTGCCGTAAGTCCGCGTTGTCGTGGTTACTACCTTCTTTGCCGCTATTCTTATTCTGTCCGGGAATGGTGTCTATTAGAGACGAGAATAGTCGGGAAGAGAGGCTTTGTCGCCGAGAACGGAGCCTTTGCCGACGGTAACGTGCTTTCCGATATGGCAGCTTCGGCCAATGATCGCATCACATATTTCCGAGAAACCCGAAACGCGCGTATGCGACCAAATCACAGAGTTCTCAATAACCGCTTTTTCTTCGACATGAACGCCCGGGCCAAGCACGGAGTTTACGATTCTGACGTTCGGCTTAATTACACAGCCTTCGCCGATGACGGAGGTTTTATCGACAACAGCGGTGGTTGCGATATCGGAGCCGCTCAATCGGTCGATCTCGAAGCCATTGATGCGGCCGCTTAAAAAATCGTGATGGGACTCCAAATAGCTTTGGGGGTTTCCTATATCTCGCCAATAATTATCTTTCAAAATATAGGCGTGAAATGCTTTCTTCTTCTCCAGAATCAGTGGAAAAACATTGTATTCGAATGACGAGTTTTCATTTTTTGCGATCAGGTCGAGAATCGAAGGCTCTAGAATGTAAATCCCCGCGTTAATTGTGTTGATCTTTAAATCGGCAAGCTGGTCGGCCTTTGGCTTCTCTATAAAGCGTA
>JAYSON010000012.1:0-7031 GCA_043722725.1 Chloracidobacterium sp. | reverse complement strand
GCCGTCATATTCGTTCTCGGAATTGCCATCAATATTCACGAGTTTGGCCATTTCGCGGTTGCCAAGTTTTTTGGAATGCGGGTTGAGGCATATTCGTTTTTCGGTCTTGGACCGCGCGTTTGGGGATTTAAGGTCGGGCACACGGATTACCGTGTCAGCGCTATCCCGCTTGGCGCTTACGTAAAGCTTTACGGCGACGAAGCCACGGCCGCACTTGAAGGCGGTGAATCCGAGGGCGAAAAGGTGCCTGATTCGGAGCTTTACGAGCTGCGACCGCGCTGGCAGAAATTTCTCGTCATGCTCGGCGGGCCGTTCATGAATATTATGCTGGCGCTTGCTATCCCGTTTGCGGCAGCGATGATCTACGGTGTCCCGTCGATGCCCGCTCCGATCGTTGGTGTGGTCAACACCGGCGGCGCGGCAGAAACTGCCGGGATAAAGGTCGGCGACCGTATCGCATCCTTTAACGGCATGGAAAGCCCGACTTGGGAAGCCATCCGCGACGAAGCAATGATCTCGCCGGACAAGGAGGTTCCGCTTGTCGTAGATCGCGGCGGGCAGAAACTTCCCCTTGTTATAAAGCCCGCAAAGCAGATGGCTGACGGCAACAACATAGGAGAGATTGGTTTGCTGCCCGATGTCGGCGTCGAGCCGGTCGAGGTCGGAACAATCAAACCGGATGCTCCCGCCGCGTCGTCGGGTTTACAGCCGGGCGACCGCGTTATCGCGTTCAACGGGCAAACGGTCAAGAACAGCCAGGAACTCAGTAATCAGATTAAGGAAAATAAGGATGCCCCGGCAAAGATAACGGTCGAGCGCAACGACCGACGCAGCGACATACAGACTGCGGCTAAATTAGACGAAGATGGCGTTTATCGGATCGGAATCACCTTCGCCGCAGCTAACATTACGACCCGCGTGCCTGTCGGCCTTGGTGGAGCGGCTGGGTTTGCGGTTGATTCTAACCTGCGCATTCTTCGCCTGACCGGCAAAGTCTTCGGCCAGCTTTTCGCGGGTGAAAGGTCTGTAAAGGACGCCGGTCTCGCCGGGCCGGTCGGTATTGTTCAGATAATTTCAAAGGTAGTAAAGGAACTCGGTTTTGCCGGACTGTTCGGCATTCTGGCTGTTATCAGCCTTAACCTCGGCGTCTTTAACCTGCTTCCGATTCCGCTGTTGGACGGCGGACAGATCATGGTTTTGGGTATTGAAAAAGTGATGTCGTGGTTTGGCCGCACGCTTTCGATGGCGATCAAGGAAAAGATACAGCTTGCCGGATTGGCGGTGATATTGCTGCTGATGGTGTTTACGCTGTTCCTTGATATTTCGAGATTCTTTTAATAGTTAACTGAGTTGCGGAATTATGAGACGAGTCACAAAAGCCGTCATGGTTCGGGACGTTCAGATCGGCGGCGGAGCACCGGTCGTTGTACAGTCGATGACCAAAACGGACACGTGCGACGTTGACGGCACCATCCGGCAGATCGAGGAAATGGTCATGGCCGGATGCGAGATCGTCCGCATCGCTGTGCCGGATGACGACGCGGCGGCCGCGATGATCGAGATCCGCAAGCGGACTGACGTGCCGCTTGTCGCAGACATCCATTTTCATTACAAGTTGGCCCTGAAAGCTCTCGACGCAGGTATCGATAAGCTCCGCATCAATCCAGGCAATATCGGCCACATCGACCGCGTACGCGAGGTCGTCCGCGCGGCCGAGGCCCGCAAAGTGCCGATCCGCATCGGCGTTAACGGCGGTTCGCTTGAAAAAGATCTGCTAAAAAAATATGGCACAGCGACACCCGAAGCGATGGTTGAATCCGGCATGCGGCATATCCGCATTCTCGAAGATCTCGGCTTTTCGGATATCATAATTTCGCTCAAGGCGTCCGACGTAAACCGCATGGTCGAAGCGTACCGTCTGATGGCCGCAAAGGTCGATTATCCGCTTCATCTCGGCGTAACCGAAGCCGGAACACCGTTTGGTGGCACGATCAAATCCGCAATCGGCCTCGGCGTGCTCCTCCACGACGGAATTGGCGACACGATTCGCGTTTCGCTGGCAGCCGAGCCGCACGAAGAGGTCCGCGTCGGCTGGGAAATTCTAAAATCGCTTGAACTGCGCAACCGCGGTGTCACCGTTGTTGCCTGTCCGACCTGCGGTAGGCTGGATATAGATAATTTTGTAGAGATCGTCACCGAGGTCGAACGCCGCCTCGCCCACGTCCAAGAGCCGCTGCACCTATCCATAATGGGCTGTGCCGTCAACGGCCCTGGTGAAGCTCACGATTCGCAGCTTGGCATTACATTCGGCCGAAATGTCGGCATGATATTCAAAGACGGCGTCCCGATGCGCCGCGTTTCCGGCGAAGATATTGTCGAGGAATTTGTAAAGGAAGTCGAGATTTTACGAAAGGAAGGCAGCACAGCAAAATCACTCCTGGAAAATAAGCCCCTCGTTCAGATTTCTTAAGAAGTATAGCCACAGAGAACACAGAGATTTTCTCATCTTTCTCTGTGCCCTCTGTGGCTAATTTCTTACGGATACAGAAACGTGAAAGGATAAAACGGCAGGTTCCGCAAAACTCCAAAAACGATCAGCAAAACAAAAAACGCGAATAAAAGTTTAGGAGAATAAACCCATTTCGGAATCGCGCTGCCTTTAACCGCGACCAGAGTCATCAGAATCAACCCGAAGGCAAAGATGAGAGCGAACAGCGGGATCAATGCATTGTAATGTAAAGCAGTCGTCACGTCGCCGTTAAACAAGGCATGAAACCCGCGCGTCAACCCGCATCCGGGACAGGCAATGCCTGTCAGCGAATAAAGCGGGCAGACCGGAAAGAAGCCCGCCGTTTTCGGATCAAAATACGCGACAAACGCCGACCCGCCCGTCATCGCCGCAACGCCAGCCGCAGCAAAACCGCGTTCGGTTATGGATTTGTTGCGACGGTTAAATGTATCTTGAACTACCTCCATTTTGATTCAAACTATAACATGCATCCGGCCAAAGAATTATATGTCACCGACCAACAAACGGGAATTCCTCCTTCATGCGGGTCAGGAGTTGATAAATTGGACTCCCGTCTATGGGGTCGTAAGTCTCAGAACTAGGATTCTCAATCAAAAAAACGAGCCTTCGAAGCCTAAGTGCCAAAATTGGGGCGGAATCTGGCGGTCGTGATTCAATCAAAACTCCAACATCTTGTATAAGGGTTCGCATTTCGTCTTCGATGCGACAGCAACTCGAATCCGCTTTCGCGATCTTCAAGCCAACCTCAAAGAGCCATGCAGCCTTTCGATCAGTCGATAACTCGCTTCGAATCAGCGCAACGACCGTTTCAACCGTATTATCCCAATTCGCCGATGATTCTCGAGATTGGTTAAGAAATCGAGAGACCTCATCAAATCCGCCAGGCAACTCGTGTTCAAGATTCTCTGTAGAATAGTAAGACGATCCATAACCAACTATAAAACCAATTTCAAGCCAATTCCACTGCTGCGGAAGAAAGTTGTAACTGATTATCCCATCTACTCGCACCGGTACTCCGCCAAGACGGACTGGTTCAAAGGTCGCCTTTAACGCCGCTATAGTTGCCGTTGATCGTAAAAGTGGATGGCCCTTTAGAACGCTCGTCGAAATCACCTTACCAGTTTCATCGACTAATACCCTTACCATAACTTGGCCGTAAGCATTTACGGCCAAAGCCGCTTTTGGATAATCCGGCTTCACAAGGTCAATCGCCTTTCCGTTAATGACACCAAGCGAGACTGTCTTGATTGATTTCTTCGCAACCTTTTTCGCCAACTTCGGTCCCGGTTGATTTGCTCGGCACGTTTTATACCGCTTGGTCTGCCCGTCTGCGAATCCAACAGACAGCACAAGCACTAGAATGATCGGAATGGTCCTCAACATATATTAGGTTAGACACGAAATTCAACGAAATGTTCCGAATTAGCTTGCGGCCATCCGCATAAACAGCGCGTCGGTCGCTACTTTGCGGTTAACGTTTACAATCATGTTTTCGCGAAGGACTTCAATTCCGTCTATCCAGCCCGCAAGCCTCCGCGTTTCGGCGTTTGAAGAAAGGTGTTTTAGCTGCGAAGCTAGATCGATATTAATAATGTTTTCATCGCTGCCGCCGAGGGCGAGGGTCCAGGCATCACGGATCAAGGTGAGCAGAATTTCAAGATTAGCTTCGAAATTGTCTTTGTTCTTCGCGTCGTTTAATTTCTCGGCTGCCTGTAAGAGCGACACACGGTCGTGATTTTCGATTGCGTCCTGCAAAACACGTATCAGCAGGTCACGCTGAGGCTTTAGTTTTTCAAGCTCGATCGTTAGTGCCCGGCCGACGCTTCCAAACGCGAGACGAGCGCTTAGCTTTGCATCCGCGGCTGAAATGTTGCGTTCGCCGGTCAAAAACTGTTCGATCTTTTCCGTTTCAACCGGCGAGAAACGCACGGTCTGGCAACGCGAACGGATCGTCGGAAGCAGAGTGTCGGGGCGCGATGAAATGAGAATAATATGCGATGTCGAGGCGGGTTCTTCAAGCGTTTTCAGCAACGCGTTCGCCGCCGCATCGTTCATTTTGTCGGCGTCGTCGATCAGGAAAAATCTGGCGTTGGCTTCGTACGGGCGGAAATATGCTTCCCGTTCAAGATCGCGGATGGCGTCAACAAGAATGTTTCGGTTGTAGGGAATGACCGTGCCGACATCGGCATGATTGCTGAAAATTACCTTTTTGTGGGCGTCCTTGTCATCGTCCTTAGGAAATTCGAATTGTCCGGCACGCATACACGCCGGGCACGTCCCAAAGGCTTCGCCGTTAGTTTTTTCGCGGCAAAGAAAAGCTTTTGCCAGCTCAAGTGCGAACAGCCGCTTGCCGACGCCGTCCGTTCCCGCAAACAGCATCGCATTCGGAACGCGGTCCGAGGCCAGGTGGCGCCGCAGAACGTCCTTAACACGGTCGTTTCCGATGATTTTGCCGAACATAAAACATTAGAAACAAAGGAGTTTCGAGACAACCAACGGATTTAATCTTTAGGGGCTACATTCAGATCCAGGAAATTTATGGCCGTTTCGATGACCTTGGCTTGTATCTGCTCGACCGATTCGTTCGCGTCGATAACGCAAAAGCGCTCCGGTTCCTTTTCGGCCACCGCGAGATAAGCGGCGCGGACACTCGTGTAAAAATCGGCCGTTTCAGCGTCCATCCGATTGATCCGCTCACCCGTTTCGCTTCGCGAACGCATCCGCCGCAAGGCATTTTCGACCGAGATGTCAAAAAATAACGTGAGGTCAGGTTTCAGCCCTCCGGTCGCCAATTCGATGATCTGATTGACCGTAGCTTCGGCAAACCCGCGGCCCGCTCCCTGATATGCAAATGTCGCATCGGCATAGCGGTCCGAGATAACCACTCGGCCTTCTTCAAGAGCTGGTTTGATCAAAAACTCCACGTGCTGCGCTCGATCGGCCGCGAACAACAGCAACTCCGCCATTGGCGCGACGGTTTCCTCGGTTTCGAGAAACGCTTCGCGCAATCGTCGGCCAAGCGGCGTTCCGCCGGGTTCGCAGGTTGTGATGACATTTACACCACGCTGGCGCAACTCGCCGGACAGCATGCGCAATTGCGTAGATTTGCCGCTGCCGTCAATCCCTTCAAAAGTGATAAATTTTCCGCGCAAGATTACTTAGTTTGACTCGGGCCTTCGTTCCGGCGAACGTTCTTGAGAAATTGTGGAAATCGAGTGTTTAAATATCAAAACATCCTGTCCGCCTACATCGAGCATAACCGAGAATTTGTCAAAGCTCTTGATCTTACCCGAAAGAGTAGAACCTGGTATAAGGTGTACAACAACGTTCACCTTTTCGCGCCGAGTCGAATTTAAAAAGGCATCCTGAATGTTTTGGGCAGCCTGTTTTTCCATAACATTTCCCGTTTGTTTCTATATTATTGTGATTACGATTAAAGACTATACCAGATTTTACCGCGTAGACAAGTATTTTCTTACGAAATGACCGAAAACAGTACAACCATAAACGTTAGCTTCAAACCTCTTACACATTTTCAGGGTATTTTCAGCGCGTATTGCAGCACTTCTTCGATTATCGCCGGATCGGCGCCAAACCCGTTCAGCCACCGCGTATTCTCCTCACTCCGGAACCATGTCAATTGACGTTTTGCATAATTGCGAACGTCCTGCTTCGTCTGCTCTACCGCGCTTTCCAGAGTTCGCTCGCCGCGAAGATATTCGCAAACCCGCCGGTAACCATGTGAGCCGAGAGCATTTGTCGCGTCCTTGATTCCCCGCCCGCGCAACTTTCGCACTTCGTCAACCAAACCTTCTTCAAAATGCATCTCCGCACGGCGGTTTATCTTTTCATAAAGCTCAGTGCGCGGCGGTTCCAACACAAAAACGACGATCCGGTCCGCAAATTCCGGCGGCGGCAAGCGATCGTCTTGTCGTTCGGAAAGCCGCTGTCCGGTCTGAAAAAATACCTCGAGGGCACGGTTCACGCGAACATAATCCCGCGGCGAAAGCCGTTCGGCCGATGTCGGATCAACCTTTTGCAGCATTCGATGCAAATGCTCCGGCCCGCGTTTTTCCTTGACAGCCCGGAGCCGTTCCCGTAATGAATCGTCCGTCTGCGGACTCTCAAACAACGGGAGCCTTAAAGTTCGAAGATAAAAACCCGTCCCGCCGACAAGAATCGGAGTCTTGCCTCGCGATTCGATCTCGTTGATTGTTTTCGCCGCATCACGGGCCCAATCGGCCGCCGTATAGTTGATCGTTGGATTTACATAATCGATCAAATGGTGCGGCACGCCCTGCTTTTCTCCCTCGGCGGGTTTTGCCGTGGCGATCTGTATTTCCTTATAGATCTGCACCGAGTCGCAATTGATGATTTCGCCGCCAATTGCCATAGCAAGCTCGACGCCAAGCGCGGTTTTGCCCGAAGCGGTCGGGCCGACAATTGCATAAATCTGATTTTTCATCTGAATCAACGCGGCGTAGAATTAAGTTATCAGTTA
>JAYSON010000011.1:0-20312 GCA_043722725.1 Chloracidobacterium sp. | reverse complement strand
CGGCGAGCGTCGTAATCATCCCTCGCAAGCGCTCCGCGCGAATTCGTCGCTTCCTCAAGAAGTGCCATCGCCGTATTGGACTTCACCTTATCCTTGCCGATGTCTTTTGTTTGTGTAATCACCACTTCGAGCGTTTCACGCATCCGTTCGATATCATTCACGGCTTCAAGCGGCAGATTACGATCGGCGACCATAAGACCCAAGGCACGGTAGCGTTCGACCTTGGTACGGGCGCTTTTTATCACTTGGCCCGCAATTGCGTTGTAGTAATCGGATGCGTTCGGCTTGGTTGTCTTCTGAGCGTTAAACGATTCGGCAAGAAAATCCTGGGCCCTTTTGTAATCGCCCTGTTCGAGATAGCTGTTCATCAGCAGAACGTCCGTAACGCCTTGAACGGAAACATCGCTCGTTTCGCGTCGAATATTCTCAAGCTCGTAAATTGCGGCGTTATAATTTCGGACCGCGATGAAAGCTTTTGCCTTTGAGATGCGGTCGCGCATCACCTCGGCCGAGGTCGGTGTTTTAACCGGAATTATCTGTTGCGGAGCTGGTGGCTGCGGTGTCGGCGATGGGGTTTGAGGAATAGTTTGAGCGGTTGCGAACGCAATAAAACTAACTAAAATCAGTAAACCCGAAGTGTATAACCTTCTGACATTTAGCGGCATTTTCAGTCCTCCTATCGACTTAAATTTTCCGTAAAGGTCAAGCGAAACTACATAAATTGAAGGCTCACTTTTAACGACCTGCCATATCTAATAAACGTCTATTCGTTCAAAAAATCATAATTTACGGCCACCTATCTTGCCGTGAAAATTACTTGGACAAGCTATTGATGATTTTTCGACGGTAAGCGTTTGCGTCTCTTTTTATAGCATTTTCGTTCAATGTGAGCAACCTTTGGTTGAGCATTACCACGCGGCCATTGATGATGACGGTGCGAACATCATTGGCCTTTGTTGCGTAAACGAGGTTTGAATAGATGTTATAAAGTGGTGTCTGGTTAAGACTGTCGAGACCCACAATTGCGATATCGGCGCGTTTGCCCACCTCGATTGAACCGATCAGATCTTCCATATGAAGAGCCCGGGCGCCGCCGATCGTCGCCATTTCGAAAACCTGCTCCGCGGGGAGTGTTTTCGGATCGCCGGAGATAAGTTTATGCAGCTTGGCAGCCGTGTCCATCTCTTCCCACATGCTCAGATCGTTGTTGGACGCGGCACCGTCTGTCCCAAGACCAACCGCCAAACCTTTTCTCAGCATCATCGGCACCGGAGCCGTTCCGGCGGCGAGTTTCATATTCGATTGCGGATTATGCGCAATGCCGACACCTCGCATTTTTAGTAAGTCCAATTCCTTTTCGTTCGCCTGAATGACATGAGCCGCAATCGTCCGGTTGGTCAAAAACCCTATGCTTTCAACAAACTCTATCGGCCGCATACCCTTGTGTTTTTGCTGAATAAACTCTGTCTCGGTGTTTGCTTCGGCAAGATGAATTATCAGCGGCGCCTTTAATTTGTTTGAGAGATCGCGCGCTTGCAATAGATGTTCCTTGGAGACAGTGTACGGCGCGTGCGGAGCGACCGCAGGCACGATCAGCGGATCGTTCTGCCATTTCTTGATAAACCGCTCGGTGTATGCCAATCCGTCCGCGTAAGTCTTATTGTCCGGCACGGGAAAATCGATGATTGTTTCGCCAAGAACGCCGCGCATTCCCGCCTTTTTTGTCTCGTCGGCGATCGCGTCCTCGAAATAATACATGTCGCAATAGGTCGTCGTTCCGCCGCGAATCATCTCCGCCAGCCCAAGCCGCGTCCCAGCTCGGACAAACGCCTCGTCAACATTTTTTGCCTCGGCCGGGAAAATGAATTTAGTCAGCCAATCCTGTAGATCGAGATCGTCCGAGATTCCCCGAAAAAGCGACATCGGCACGTGCGTATGCGTATTTATCAGGCCTGGCATGACGACTTTTCCCGTTGCGTCGATAGTCTGGCGAGCCGTTCGGTTTCGCGTGACTTCGGCTCGTGTTCCGACTGCAACAATCTTGCCGTCCTTAACCGCAACCGCGCCGTTCTCAATCACTCGGCGATCTTTGTCCATCGTGACGACCGTTCCGCCGACGATCAAGACATCAACCGGAGGCCGTATCAGTTTTCTTATCTTTGTTTGGCCAAAACCGGAGTAGGCTAAGGAAAAAAGGAGGAGAAATGTAAAGAAACACTTCAGCTTATTCATGTGCATATTTTATTTCGATTATCGACGCTGGACTCGACCGTTAGTTTCGTTCTTCGAGCTTTTCTACGTCGAGAAGGTCTTGAAGCCTGCCAACGGCTTTTTTGTTCGCAATCAAATCTTTCAGGCAAATGACGCTCAATTCGATATCTTCTACCCGAAAACTTACCCGTCTCTCATAAGCGTGATTAAAATCGACTCCATCGAGATAATTCAATATTTCTATTTTCATCGGCTCAATTCCCATTCGAACTAAATTGTCCTGTCGTGAAAATAATTCAGCGTTAAGATCTGTCTGCCCAAAACCAAATTCAGACAAAGCTCTGACACACCTCGTGGCATTTTCCGGATCTTTAGACACGACTATATCAAGGTCGCTAGTGTTACGAACATAGCCATGAAGGATTACAGCGTACCCGCCTATGAGAAGGTACTTAACCCGGTTCGCGTTTAACGATTTGAATAGTTCTTTGAAGTCTGGCGGTAGCTCTAGCTCCATATGCGATTCGGCGAAGCCGTTCTGCGTGCTGAAGGCGCTCTTTCGACGACGTATTGCGCCAGTATTCGATTTCGTCCGATTTATCGGAAATCGAGACGACGTTGATCTTGGTCTTGTCCAGCCGAAGTTCGGGAATGTCTTTTACGTTGCTCATTCTTCTATGAAATAATCCGAATCGATTTTCTTGATTTCGTAAGTTGCGGCAACCGAAATTCCAACATTGTAGTCAATCATCAGCTAATTGTTCGCCATCAATAAGAATTATATTACTTGTAATTGTGTCGACATAGCTTTTGGCTCCACTTGAAAAATTTGAAGTGGTAATAAAAACTCCTTTCCTAGCTTGCTTCCCAAGTTTCGCGAGGATTCGATCAAACGCGCGTTTTTGAAATGAGTCGAAATCCAGTAGATTCGATTCATTAAACGGGTTTGTCGTCCGCTTGGAACCATTTCAGTTTTTTCACTTTCTGTTAGCTTGTATTGTCCAGCAAGTGACTCGGCCATTCCGCCCGATGTATGTTCCTGCCCATCACCAGCAACGGCAAGGAATGGAAGCATCATTGTTTGGAAATCAGGAACAGCCATAAAATCTCCTTCAGAACTGGGTATCAATGCTCGCAACTTAGTTGTTTCTGTCTACAAGTTCCTGGACATCAAGCAGATCTTTTAACCGGCCAGCCGCTCGTTTGTTGGTAAGCAAATCTTCGTAGCCGATAAGCGTTATTGAAATATGATCGACCGTTACAACTACGTGGTTCGCGTAACACTCGTCGAATGTTACACCGTCGATGCTAGTAGAGACTTCAAGTCGAAATGGAGGGAAGCCCATTCGGAGAATCTTACCGAATTGTAAAAGCACGGCCAGACTCTGGTCTTTTTTTGCGTAGCCGAATTCTTCGAGTGCTTCGGCTGTGAGGACCGCGTTCTCGTGTGAAAAGCGGATCCAGATGTCCATGTCGCCGGTTGAACGCGGATAACCGTGGTATCCAACCGCATACCCGCCAATCAGCAAATACTCAACCTTTTTTTCGTTCAGCAACTTCAAAAAATCCTTGAAGTCCGCGCTGACCTTCATCGTACCCATAGGCTATTTGGCGCATCATTTCGAGTGCAGTAAGCCGTTCTTCCGGAGTAAGCGATTTCCAATACTCCCGATCCGAAGCATCCCGTTCCGCAAAACTATCAAAGACCCGGACCTTGGTCCGGTCAACTTTCATTGAAACAATGTCGTCTATTTTACTCATTTCAAAAACTTCGTATCAAACGCCCGAGGCAGCAAGTCCTTCATCTGCACTGTTTCAACCTTGCCTTTCAGGTTCGCCATTATTACCGGGATATCGCCGCCGAATTCCCAGATGATTTGCCGACACGCTCCGCACGGAGGCGTTAATTCCTCGGTATCGGTGACGACCGCGACGTGCTTTATTTTGCGTTTTCCTTCCGAGATAGCTTTCCAGATGGCAACCCGCTCGGCACAAACCGTCAGGCCATAACTCGCCGATTCGACGTTGCAACCGGCGATGATCTGGCCGTCATCGGTTTCTATCGCGGCGCCGACTCGAAATTCCGAAAACGGCGCGTATGCATTTTCACGGACGCTCGTCGCCGCATCAATTAACTCTTTTTCTGAATGTTCCATCAAACCTCAAGTACGGCTCGCTGCTCCTGGCTTACCTTTTCCCGAACCATGCTGCAAAGAAACTCAACGGTGATCCCGGTGTTCGATCCCTCGGGGATAATGATATCGGCGTGCCGCTTTGACGGCTCAACAAATTCAAAATGCATCGGGCGAATCGTTCGCTCATACTGTTCCATCGTGCGTTCGAACGTGCGGCCCCGTTCCGTAATATCACGCCTCAGCCGCCGCATCAAACGGACGTCGTCCGGTGTGTCGACGAAAACTCGAACGTCAAGCAGGTCAAGCACCCGAGGTTCAGAAAAGATCAGGATCCCTTCAACAATAACGACAGCCTTCGGCTCGATCATCTCAATCTTGTCGCTGCGTGTATGCGTTACAAAATCGTACAGGGGCATCTCCACCGTCTGGCCTTGCTTCAGCCGTTTGATGTGATTTACAAGCATATCGCTGTCGATAGAATCTGGATGGTCGAAATTTGCCTGGTGCCGTTCGTCGAGCGGCATGTCGGAAAGGTTTCGGTAATACGAATCCTGCTCGACGAGTACGACGCGTTCCGCACCGACAGTTTCCACGATCGCGCGAGCAATCGTAGTTTTTCCCGAACCTGTTCCACCGCATATGCCTATTATCATATGATGCGAGTTTAACAGGATAGACAGGATTTGCAGGATAAAAGCAAAATCATCCTGTTTATCCTGCCCATCCTGATTAATTCAACTTCAAAATTATTCGTCTCAGCAGTTCCTTGAAAACTTCCGCGACCTTTGCACCTGTCTCCATTACTTCTTCGTGATTGATCGCCTGCTCGGTCATGCCTGCACCAAAATTCGTAATGCACGAGATGCCGAGAACCTTCATGCCCTGGTGACGTGCAGCAATCGCTTCCGGAACTGTTGACATACCAACCGCATCGGCGCCGAGCAATCTGTACAGACGGATCTCGGCAGGCGTTTCATACGTTGGCCCGGATAGGGCGCAATAAATACCTCGGTGCAAGAAATCGGTATGCACCTGATCATGTCCTTTATCGAACCGCTCTTTAGCGATCTCGTTCGCCTGCTCATTGGCGATCTGTTGAAATTCCCGGTCGTAAACTTCCGTCATGTCCGGGAATCGAGGCCCAAACCGCTCATCATTTCGTCCACGCAGCGGATTCACGCCCATCATGTTCAGATGGTCGGAGATCAGCATCAGGCTGCCAGGCGTCATTTCCGTGCTTGTGCTTCCGGCGGCATTTGTGAGGATCACATTTTTTATTCCCATCAAAACGAACGTACGCATCGGAAAGGTAACCTGTTCCATTTCGTAGCCTTCGTAATAATGAAAACGCCCTTGCTGCACCGCGATCGGAATCCCATCGATCTCACCCAAAACAAGCTGCCCCGCATGTCCCTCAACAGTCGAGCGAGCGAAATGCGGGATCGTCTCGTACGGGATCTTCACCGCATTTTCGATGCCGTCTGCAAAAGCCCCCAAGCCGCTGCCCAACACGACAACCGTGTCGACACTTTTCGCGTATTTCGATTTGATGAAGTCGGCCGCCTCAATTGATTTCTCGTAAATCATCAAATTTCCATCACTCAACTCTCTTTTCGATATGGAATACCAAGGGCCTTGGGTGCGCGCGATAAGCCGATGAAACCGGCGAGAACAATTATCGTAAGCACATAAGGAATAATCTGGATGAACTGTACCGGTATGTTTTCGCCTGAGGGCAGCTTTATTACACCCTGGATCTGGACGGTCAGAGCTTCCATAAAACCGAAGAACAAACATGCGAGCATAACCGGGACAGGTTTCCATTTGGCAAGGATTAGCGCCGCAAGTGCAATGAAGCCCCGGCCGGCCGTCATTCCTTTGGTGAACAATGAAGATTGTCCGGTCGATAGGTAGGCTCCGCCGGCTGCGGCCAAAACTCCGGAGATTACGACCGCGATATATCTAAGCCTGACAACGTTCACACCGGCGGCATCGGCAGCTTCGGGATTTTCACCGGTTGCACGCAGACGCAAACCGAAAGGGGTCTTGTAAAGCACGTACCAGCAAATCGGGACAAGCGCGAAGGCAAGAATCGACGCAATCGAAATACTATTGAAGTAATTCGGCAGTAAATTCGCCCTGTCTATCTGCGGTGTCGCTCCGGTCGAATCGTAGATGACACCGCTGATAAGGGCCGGAAGTCCAATCATTAGAAAGTTGATCGCCATTCCCGCAACCACCTGATCGGCCTCGAATTTTATACACGCAACCGCATAAAGCAACGCGAGCAGGCCGCCCGAAATCACTCCACACAGTAAACCGAAATACGGATTACCAGTCTGGTAGGTAACGACGGCAGAAGTAAAAGCTCCTGCCAGCATCAAGCCTTCGAGCGCGATGTTGATAACGCCCGAACGCTCCGAGAACAGTCCGCCGAGAGCAGCAAAAATCAACGGTGTAGCGGAACGAATCGCCGCAAAAAGCAATGCAAATGTTAGAACTTCGCTCATATCTTCGCCTTTATTCGCCTACCTTTTGAGTAAACCTGAAAGCAGGCCACAAACAAAATAATGATGGCCTGCAGAACCCATCCCAGATCTTTGGAAACTCTTGGTGTAAAAGCGTCCACAAAGATTTCGCCCCGCAATAAAACGCCAAAGAAAATAGCAGCGATCAGAACACCTAGCGGATGGTTTCTTCCCAACAACGCAACTGCAATTCCCAAAAAGCCCCAGTCGGCCGAAAAAGCATCATAATAGTTATAGCGGGTTCCCATTACCTCGCCGATCGCCACCATTCCGGCCAATGCTCCTGAGATCGTCATTGCGATTATGATCTGCTTCTTTGGCGAAATGCCTCCGTATTCCGCCGCGCTCGGATTTTCACCGACCGCACGCAGCTCGTATCCCCATTTAGTCTTCCACAAAAAAACATAAACCAAAACGCACATCAAAAGCGCCAATAGAAATGCGACGTTGAGAGGTACGTCCGCGGGAATGAAGGGCAAAAATTGATCAAGCTGGGGAATGCGTGCCGCTTCACCGATCGGAGCGGTTTCAAGGATCGCTCCGGGATTTTTGTAGTGATACTGCGTAAAATAGCTGACCATCGCGATAGCGATAAAATTCAGCATGATCGTATTGATCACCTCGTGTGAGCCAAACTTCGCCTTCAAAACGCCCGGTATTGCACCCCAAATCCCACCGGCAATCACCGCTGTCAGCATACAGAGCGGGATAAGCACAAGCGCGGGTAGACTCATCCAGGACCAGTTTTCCGTTCCCACAATCGTGCCGCCGAACTTAATCCCGACCCATGCAGTCGCAAACGCCGCAACGTAAAGTTGCCCTTCCGCTCCGATATTCAATAATCCACATCGAAACGCAACCGCAACCGCAAGCCCAGTAAAGATCAGCGGCGTCGCATAATGCAGTGTCCAACCGATGTCCTTGATCGAGCCAAACGAACTTGACAGCAACAGGCTGTATGCAGTCAACGGATTATCGCCCAGTATAAGAATTATTATGCCGCCGACAATAAACGCAGCCAGCACGGCAATCAAAGGCCAAAGAATTTCGCGGATGATTCTCATCTATGTTCAAAACGGGAAGACAACGACGTTTCAATTGTTCGGAAAGATGCGACGTTAAATATAACTGACAAAAGCTGAAAGTGTCACCTGAAAAAGACAAAAACGCCGATTTCGTAGAAGCAGGCCGTCTACATTTTCAGACTTGACAACAACACACTCAACTTTTATTATTGTTATAGACTAAGAACGAGATGGATTCTTATGAGATTTGACAGATTCACAATTCGGGGACAAGAAGCGGTACAGGCAGCGATCGCCGTTGCGGAGAAAAATAGTAATCAGCAGGTTGAGCCGGAGCATGTCCTCTCGGCAATGCTCGATCAAAAAGAAGGCGTCGTCCGCCCGATCTTTGGGAAGATCGGTGCAAACCTACCGCCGATCTTGACCGAGCTTCAGGCGTCGATCGATAAATATCCGAAAGTTTCGGGCGGCCAACAGTATTTCAGCTCCCGCACGAACACGATCTTTCAGGACGTGCAGAAGATCGCTGAGAAAATGGAGGACGAGTACATCTCCACCGAGCATCTTCTTATCGCGGTCGCCGCCGAAAAAGAAGGCGACGCGGGCCGGATTTTGCGTTCAAACGGGATCACAAGCGAGGACGTTGAAAAAGTAATTACTGATATGCGAGGCGGCTCGCGTATCACTGACCAGAATGCCGAAGAGAATTTTCAGGCACTTGAAAAATATGCTCAGGACCTGACCGAACGGGCGAGAAAAGGAAAACTCGACCCGGTGATCGGGCGCGATGAAGAAATTCGACGGACGATACAGATACTGTCCCGCAGGACAAAGAACAATCCGGTTTTGATAGGCGAGCCGGGTGTTGGTAAAACCGCGATCGTTGAAGGTTTGGCCCAGCGAATCGTGTCGGGCGACGTTCCGGAAACGCTTAAGAACAAAAGACTTGTCTCTCTCGATCTCGGTGCGATGCTTGCCGGTGCGAAATATCGCGGCGAGTTTGAAGATCGTCTCAAAGCGCTTCTGAAGGAGGTGGAAAAAGCCGAAGGACAGATCATTTTGTTTATCGATGAGCTTCATACGCTTGTCGGTGCCGGTGCATCGGAAGGTTCTATCGACGCTTCGAACATGCTAAAGCCTGCGTTAGCGCGCGGTACTTTGCGTGCGGTTGGTGCGACGACTCTTGCCGAGTATCAAAAATATATTGAAAAGGACAAGGCTCTCGAACGCCGATTCCAGCAGGTTTACGTTGGTGAGCCGTCGGTCGAGGACACAATTGCGATCCTTCGCGGTCTCAAGGAGCGTTATGAGATACATCACGGCGTTCGTATAAAAGACTCAGCCATCGTCGCCGCTGCAACTTTATCGCATAGGTATATTACGGCCCGGTTTTTGCCCGACAAGGCGATAGACCTGATCGATGAAGCTGCGAGTAAGCTACGTATTGAGATCGATTCGATGCCGCAGGAAATCGACGTGCTTGAACGCGAGATCCTTCAGCTCGAGATCGAACGCCAGGCTCTTTCGCGTGAAACGGACGAAAAATCCAAACAGCGGCTGGAAGATATTGAAAAACGCATCGCCGATCTCAACGAAAAGTCCTCGGCGATGAAAGCGAAATGGCAATCGGAAAAAGAAGAGATCGAGAAGATGCGCACGCTCAAGGAGCAGCTCGAAGAAGCGCGAACGGAGCTGGAACGCGCACGGCAGCAGGGCGACCTGAACAAAGCCGCCGAACTACAGTATGGCCGTATTCCGGAAATCGAGAAACTCCTCGAAACTGAACAGAAGCGGCTTGAAGAGCTTCAGTCCGATGGAGTTTACCTCAAGGAAGAGGTAGACGAAGAGGACATTGCGGATGTTGTAGCGAAATGGACCGGTGTGCCAGTTTCGAAAATGCTTGAAGGCGAAATGCAGAAGCTCATCCAGATGGAGGATAAACTTCGGACCCGAGTGATCGGACAGGACGAAGCATTGGAAGCAGTCGCAAATGCGGTTCGCCGTGCCCGTGCCGGGTTGCAGGACCCCAATCGCCCGGTAGGTTCCTTTATATTTCTCGGACCAACCGGAGTGGGTAAAACCGAAACCGCTCGAGCACTTGCCGAATTCCTGTTTGACGACGAGCGGTCGATGATCCGTCTCGATATGTCCGAGTACATGGAGAAGCACGCCGTCGCGCGCATGATCGGTGCTCCTCCAGGATACGTCGGCTATGACGAAGGCGGGCAACTTTCCGAAGCGGTTCGGCGACGGCCTTATTCGGTCGTTCTATTCGACGAGATCGAAAAGGCGCATCCTGACGTATTCAATGTGCTGCTCCAGATTTTGGACGACGGGCGGTTGACGGATTCGAAAGGACGTGTCGTGGATTTCAAGAACACGGTTTTGATCATGACGTCGAACTTGGGTTCGCGTGAAATCCAATCGGCTACGGTTAACCGGCTTGCTGACAGAGATATCAAAACTGACGTCTTGCAGGTGCTGCGGGATCATTTTAAGCCCGAATTCCTGAACCGCATTGATGACATTGTTGTCTTCGAACAATTGAGCAGGGATGAGATCGCGAAGATTATCGACATCCAGCTTGAGAAGCTTCGAAAGAATCTTGACGAACGCGGTATCACGCTTGAATTGGAAGATTCGGCGAGAGAACTGATAATTCAGGAAGGCTACGACCCGGTGTACGGTGCGCGTCCTTTGAAGCGTGCGATACAAACGCTGATTCAGAATCCGCTTGCGATCAAACTGCTGAAATCGGAGATCGGCAGAGGACAGATCGTAAAGGCACTGGCCGAGAATGGCGAGATAGCATTTTCCGCCGTGGATACAGTACAAAAGGCGGCGGGCAAGTAGGCGGTGTTTTGAGTTCCTGCTTCAGCAGGCAAAAACTCCCCTCATTTTTGAGGAGGGGTGGCAGCAGATGCCGCCTAATGGCGGGACTCTAAACACTGAACGCGCCTTTTATTATCGCAGTCTACGATCTACAATTTAATAGATATGTTTAAGAGAAAAGCAATGAACGAAAACGATCCGATATCGGAAGAACTTTTGGACGACGAAATGCCTGAGCTGCAAACTACGGATAA
Organism: Chloracidobacterium sp.; assembly: GCA_043722725.1. GTDB lineage: Bacteria > Acidobacteriota > Blastocatellia > Pyrinomonadales > Pyrinomonadaceae > OLB17. Next base: position 9,327 of record JAYSON010000011.1, on the reverse strand, counting down.
AAGACGTTTTAACCAGCAAGGTGAGCGTGTCCAAGGCGTCGATGAAGCGCCTAAACTACCGGTGAAATCTGTGAAGGAAACTGAATTGGAGACGAATCTGAAAGCTGAAATCGAACGGCGCCAGGCGGCTGAATCAAAACTCATTGGCGTACAAGTCAAATTTGAGGAAGCGAAAGCGGGCCTTGAAAGGGAAACTGCTGATATGCGGTCCCGTTTGATGAAAACACTCGAGGACCGCGCGAAACAGGGGCAATTCAACTTTCTCGCAACGCTTCTGCCCGTTTTGGACAATTTGAATTTAGCGATAGCGGCGAGCGAAAGGGATTCTTCTCCCGAAGTGCTTTTGGGTGGCGTCAAAGGAACGGCGCGTTCGTTTGAGCAGGCATTAATGAGTGTCGGCGTGGAAGCGGTGCCTTCAATAGGAGCTGATTTCGATCCCGAGGTTCACGAAGCTATCGATACCACAGACGTTGATTATGAAAACGAAGGCAAGGTAACGGCCGAGTATTCGCGCGGTTATAGACTCGGCAACCGGCTTCTGCGCCCCGCTCGGGTCCAGGTAGGAAAGGCTCAAGCTCAGTCGGCCGCTGAATAGGGGAATTAAGGGTTGACTAGCCGGTAAAAAAGGCAGCATTTTCGGGTGATCGATAAAAGTTCTTTTTCAGAACTTTTCGAAGTGCTATCATGAGGTTTAGGGTAACGCATAACCCGAGACCTGCATCAAACTTTTCGGCAAACAAAAAGGGGTTTATGGCAGATATAGACGCATATAAAGACAAATTCAGCGATAGCGGACGCCGTGTTTTGGAGTCTGCGCTAGATGAATCGAAACGACGGGATCAGAATTACGTCGCGATCGAACATATTCTGCATGCCGTTGCGCATGAGGAAGATGAGCTTTTTACATCGACGATGCGGGATCTTGCGGTCGATCCGCGTTCCGTAAAGCTTTTGATAGAAAAGCGGATGGCAAGCGGCAGACAGCATACCGGCAAAGGCTATCGGATAGCTCCGGAAACAACCGAACTATTTAAGCGGGCGATGGACCGTGCCCGTTCGCAGGGACGACGCGTCATTGAAGGCAGCGATATTTTCTATGTGCTTTCGAACGACGAAAGAAGCATTTTGAATGATGTGCTGCAGAATCTTGGTGTTCCGTCGGACGAAGTCGCCCAGACGGCACGGACGCGAATTCGCAAGCGAGAGAAAGAAGAAGAGCGCACGCGTCAGAAATACGAATTGCCGTCGTTCTTGAGGCATTTCGGTGTGTCGATGAACAAGTTGGCGCGTGAGGATAAATTTCCACCGACGATCGGTCGCGAAAAAGAAATCCTCCAGATGCTAGAGATTCTTTCGCACCGTGAGCGTTCGAATTCGCCGATGCTCGTCGGTGAACCTGGCGTCGGAAAAACGGCCGTTGTAGAAGGACTGGCCCGGCTGATCGAACTTGAACCGGAAAAGGTTCCGGCACGTCTGCGTGATGCACATATTGTTCAATTGCAGATGGGCGGCCTTGTAGCGGGTACGATGCTTCGCGGAATGTTCGAGGAGCGTATCAAGGGCATTATCGATGAGGTGAAAGAAAAGAACCACATTATCCTTTTCATTGACGAAGCCCATTCGATCATCGGTGCCGGAGCGGCGATGGGAACATCGAGCGACGCGGCGAACATGTTCAAATCCAGTTTAGCTCGAGGCGAACTTCGCATTATCGGTGCTACGACGATGACCGAGTACAAGGAATATATTGCGGAAGACGAGGCTCTGTCCCGACGCTTCCGGCTTGTAACTGTTGAAGAGCCGACCATCGATCAAACGAAAGCTATCCTGTTTGGCCTGCGTCCGCGTTTAGAAAAGAATTATTCGGTGACCATATCGGATGAAGCGATTAATATGGCGCTCGAGATGTCGCCAAAGTATATTCGCAATCTTCACCTGCCCGACAAGGCCATCGGCTGGCTCGACACCGCGTCGGTCAAGGTCGAGATTAATGAGCCCACCGGACTAACGGTCTTACCGGAACACATTATCGATGTCATTTCGCAGGAATCTCGGATTCCGAAGGACATGATCTATCGCGATACGTCCGACCGGTTTTCGGCGATGGAAATCGACCTTGCAAATCGCGTTGTCGGACAAAAAGATGCCGTTCGTGCGGTTGCTGAAAGGCTGCGACTCAACAAAGGTCCGCTAAAGGATAACCATTATGCCCCGGACGGCGTTTTGCTATTCCTCGGCCCGACCGGTGTAGGCAAAACGGAGTTGGCGAAGGCGGTCGCCGAGTTTATGTTCGGAGATGAACACAAAATGATCCGTATCGACATGTCCGAGTACGCCGACGGGACCGTGGGCATTGAAAAGCTCATCGGTATGCCTCGCGGTATTGTCGGATCGGAACGCGGCGGAATTCTCACAGAACAGCTTCGTGACAATCCATACACAGTTTTGCTTTTGGACGAGGTCGAGAAAGCTTCGCCTTACCTGATGAACTTGTTTTTACAAGCTTTTGATGAAGGTTGGATGACGGACGGCCGCGGAAAGAAAGTTTATCTCTCGGACGCGATCGTCATCATGACCTCGAATCTCGGCTCTGAAAATTTCAAGCGTTATGAAAAACCGCTTGGATTTGGGCAAAAAACGCTTGGAGATGTGATCCAGATCAAAGGCGATGTGATGAAGGCTGCCGAAACACGCTTCTCGCCGGAATTTCGAAATCGTATCGACGAGATAATCATCTTCTCGCCGCTTACGATGGACGAGGTTCGCGAGATCGCTAAGATTTACCTTGCCAAGCTGCAACGCAAAATGGAATCGCAGGGAAAGCTGGTCGAAATCTCGGATACCGCGCTCGACCTTTTGACCGAGAAAGGCTTCAGCCCGGCCTACGGAGCACGCTTTCTAAAGCGTCATATCGACCAAAAGGTAAAATTGCCGATAACCAATGAATGGAAAATGGGTATGCGATTTGTAGTGGACACGAAAGACGGTGAGATCGTCGTCAAACCGATGGACGCATTTAGCCTAAACTAAGCCCGAATCAAAATTTCGGCATCAAAGGCTTTGGTGATAAAATCATCAAGGCCTTTTTGCTTTATTGGAGTGCGCATTATATTGGAAAAATACAGGGCTACAATTCACGGAGACCGGATCGAATGGGAAGGCGAAGCGCCTAAAGATTTGACTAAGACCGCGTCGATCAAAGGTAGACGTGACGATCGTTTCCGCCAAGCCGAATTTGAAAAAGCCTAACGGTAAGAAGATGGCTGAAGCGTTGGCTAAGATCGCCGCTAGAAATGGAATTCCGTCAATCAAGGATTCGGTCAAGTGGCAACGTGAAATCAGAAAGGATCGGGCTCTTCCTGGACGCGACTGATGCTTCTCGATAGCAATATCATTATTTATTCGGCATTACCCGAATATGAGTTCCTTCGAGAGTTTATTCGGAATAACTCGCCGTTTGTTTCTGATATCAGCCGCGTCGAGGTTTTGGGTTTCCGAAAACTATCTGGCGAAGACATTGAGTACTTCGAAACATTTTTTCGAATCAACAACAATTATTCCTGTTTCGGAAGAAGTGATCGTCGAAGCCATCCGACTTCGCAACAGCGCAAAATGGCTCTCGGTGATTCGCTCGTAGCTGCAAGCGCGATTGTAAACAATTTTAGCTTGGTCACGAATAACACAAAAGATTTCAAATGGATGAACTCGCTCGTTCAATTGACCCTTTAGCGAATCAATGAAAAAAAATTATCTAATAGCATTTTTCGTAATTATTTTTTGCACGGCCGGATTGTACGGTCAAGATTCGCCTCTCCGAATCGGGGAACAGCCGAAGCCTGCGTTACCAGCGGACTTCGGAACACTTGATGCCCAAGGAACTGTGAGGCTGAAAGTTGAGTTTCTAGCCAGCGGTGAAATCGGAAAGATCATTCCAGTTACAAATATGCCGGGTACCAACCTGACGGGACTTGCCATTGAAGCAGCAAAACGGATCGGATTCGAACCTGAAATTAAAGGCGGTCAGCCCGTATCAGTTTTCATGACCGTAGACTACATCTACGGCCCCGCTTTTGGTGGCTGGACAAATATAAAGAAAGCGGATGCGAATTTAAGCGGCGGAGCTCGAGCCGATATTAAAGCCGAATCAGTTCTTCAAAAGGCTATACAAAATCTTGGCGGCGAAAAATATCTGCAGGTAAAAACGCAGATCGGACGAGGAAAGTTCAGCGCAATGCGTGAAGGCGCGGTTATCTCGTTCCAGTCGTTTACCGATGTTATTGTTTTCCCGGACAAGGAAAGGACCGAATTCAAGGGCGGCGGCGTAAAAAGCGTGCAGACGAATGTCGGCATCACCGGTTGGACTTTCGACGGCGACGCCGGGTTGGTCAAGGTCCAGGACGAAAAGCAGATCGCGGATTTCAAACGCGGGCTACGGGTCAGCCTGGATCATCTTCTCCGAGGCAACTGGCGAAACGAAGCTACGCTTACCTACGTTGGAAAACGAGCGGCTACGCTCGGCAAACGAAATGACGTCGTCAAATTGACCTACAAAGACGGCCTCATTGTCGAATTTGAATTTGCGGCCGACGACGGAGTTCCGCAAAAGGTGATTTATAAGCGCCTGAATGCGGACAACGAAGAGATCAAGGAAGAGGACCGCTACGCGCAGTTCGTCGAGGTGAACGGCATAAGATCACCGTTTATCATCGATCGCTTTACGAACGGCGTTCAAAGCTCGCGGATTAACTACGAGTCCCTCGAATTCAACAAAACCGTACCCGATTCGATTTTCGCCAAGCCCGCTAATACAAAGGAACTGAAGAAAGACTTACGACTAGAGAAAAAAAACAAATCCCGACCGTATGAACAATCTGGCCGGGATCTGTGCTGCTTTTGGCCTTTTACGGAACAGTTAACGTCCCGGCGGTCGCGAATGGATCTTCGTTTCCAAAATCGTCTTTGGCGGCCACTTCAATCTGGTAGGTTCTGCCCGCGGCGGACGGCTTGAATCTTAGCGCGAGATCAATCCTGACAGTTGGGCTGTTTGCGCCGGTTCCAAGAACGCTGTTCACCGCACCGGCAGTCGTATTTTCCAGATACAGGGTTGCGTATTGTGTCTGAAGCCGCCTGTTGCTGCCAATTGGAGAACCTTTTCCGAATCGGCCCGTCGCCTCATTAAACACGCTGATCATGTTGCCATCTTCCTCAAATCGGATGTGCAGAATTGCATTGGAACCATCAGTGATACGCAGTTCAAGCGAATTTAGGTCATGCCAGTTCCGCAGCTCCGGCACCGTCCATATGAACCCGAAATTTATCCGCTCGTTCACCATGGCGATCGCGTCCATCGGATCGACCTCAAAATCCCCGACCTGGCCGGCAAAATTGTATGTACTTAATACTCCGCTTGTTGGATTTGCCGTTGTCTCCACGAGTATCCTGATGTCGAACAGTGAGCCGCCGGTAAGCACTTCGCTTATAAAAAACTGATTGGCTCCGTTGTTTGCGTCGCCGCCCGGGCCGCAATTTAAACGGCTCCTAGTTCGTAGGATTGCTCCGTTCGAATTTCGATGTTCGATCACCATTCTGGCGCAGCTCTCGCTACCCAAAGAATCCCAATAAAGTACGCCATCGACTCCGCCGGTCACGGTGCCGTCGGTATTTCGCCTAAATGTGATATAGCCTGGCTCATCCGGGCGGCCAAAATGATGGCCGCCGTCGCCAAAGTCCGCTGTGCCGTTATTTATGGTCACCGGATACCTTTTTTCAACCACCTGCGAGATCGTTGTGGACGAGAAATTGACTTCGACACCATTTCTAACTTCGGCTGTCGTAAGAACGACATGCGAGAGATCTAGACTTCCAAAACTTTCATCGACGGCGGTTTGGTTTTGCGAGTTATTGGCGTCGCCGCCCGGTCCGCACTCGTTGATCGTCCTCACTGACAGATTTGTGTTGGCAGCATTCCTAAATCTGATCGTTAGGCGAGAGCACCCGCCGCTGAATAGCGAATCCCAGAAGAGCGTTCCCCTCACGCGGCCGGTTGATCTGAACTGGCCGGTTGCGGTACTCCAATCATAAGTTATTGTCGCGTTGCTGGCCGGCCCGCCGCCAGAATGGTTTCCGGCTCCAAAATCCGCCGGGCCGTTGTTTATCGTTTTATTCGTCGTCTGAACAATCGTTGCATTTGCATTGATGCTAAAGCCGGCGGCAGCGACCGCTGTAAGTATGAAGCCGAACGCATGTTTGCCGACCAATTGTAAGATTCCAGAACCTAAGTGTCGTTTCATTTTTCCTCCTAATCTAAACTCAAATTGTCAGTAAGTTATTGAGATAGCTCATCGCCGCGGCGCACATAGCTGCATCGCCGACAATCCCCAGCTATCAAAAACGGGACCTATGACTCTCTGTCGTTGTACTGCACGAGCCAAACATCGTAGGTCTTCTCGGTAGCCTTCCACGCGTCGCCGGTTCCGTATAATGTAATTGCGTTGCCGACTGCGTCGACCAACGCCCGCGTCTGGTGGAGGCTGAGACTCTTAAAGCCGTTCATAGCCAATGTCTGATACCCGGCAAGCACCAGCCTCGTCTTGCTGTAATATCCGCCACCCTTGTTGGCCAGATTTACGTTAAACGACGGATCTATTTCGCGTATCGCCTTCAAAAGCTCCTTACGAGTAAGCTTTTTTCCGCGAAGGGCGATTTCAAGTTTTGCCAGCTTTCCGGCGTTTTTCCACGCTTTGAGAAAGCCCATTGCACCTTTTACGCCGTTGAACAGGTCGGCCAGTGACATCGCGGTTTCTACCGTTAGCCAGCCTTTGTAAATCGCCCCGCCGTCTCGTTCAAATTCCTGCCAGGCGTCGTATTCAATTGCCTTTCCCAGGCTCATTCCGCACAGAGCGGCGGAGTTTAACGCGAAAGCCCCGACAACCGGTGTCGCGCTTCCACCGGAAAGGCCAATGACAACGCCGCTGCCAACCGCTGAACTGCAGCTGAGTACCGACCCGCCCCACCTGTCCCAGAAAGTGGGCAGATTTTTGTCGGCCGGTTGATTCGAGACGGAAATCGACATTTCTGATATGTAGATCCACTGGCGACGCGGCCCGCCGCGCAGCTCTGTCAGCACGCCCAAATTATCGATGTAGATTACGCCGGCTTCGCGCAGTGCCGAGTCTTCATCCACCGCCTTCAGAATGAATTCGTTGCGTTTCTGAATGGTGGAGTTTTGATTCGATGCAGGCGGAGAATTCAGCAGCCGGCCCCAGGTTCTGCCGTCTACATCTATTTTTCCGTCCGGATACGGCAGGAAACCTGCTTGATATGTTTTTATGGCGGCGACTGTCCGCGGCCCGCAAATTCGATCCACGGACAGATTGCTCGCAGCCTTCCCGTTCAGAAGTGACTGTACAACTTCCACATCGGTGCCCGCGTTATCGCCACCTTGTCCAACACTGCCTGAAATTTTCAGTCCCATAATCGACTCCTTTGGTTTTTTACTACACAATTTCCGGGGCTGAGCGATCTTTTGCAGATCAACAAATGGCCGGAAGCTGATTCTACTGAATGAACCTTGCCGTCTTCAGATCGATGCAGCAGCTCGCGACCGCCAATGCCGGAGTGGCTAACCGCGGCATCGAAATTAATCATCTCCACCTTCTCGTTGCACGTCGGACAGAAGCCCGGTATCGATTCGTCGCTGCTTTGCCTGACAATCAAAATTTCGTGCCGTTCGGTCCTGATCAGAATTTTCTTTGTTTTAGGGTGCATCTGATCTACAATCGGCTTTCAGACAAAACATTCATACCGGCGTCTGATTTAATCGCTTCCGCCGGAAGCCGTTTAGCGACGACGAACTTTCGCCCGTGTTTAAGCTTATAAACCGAAGCTATGGCTAAAGTCCTGAACTTTTTCTCCATTATTTATCGCTTTTTTATCGGATTGCGTTATGAATAGTGAAATCAGTCACGGAAGAGAATTCGGCAAGTTTCGGATCGACCCGGAAAAGCGCGTTTTGTGGTTTGAGAACGAACCCGTCAACCTGCCATTGAAAGAAATTGAGCTGCTATGTGTCCTGACAGAAAAGTGGGGTGAAGTTTATACCAAAGAGGAGCTTTTAAACCGCGTCTGGGCGGACTCGTTTGTCGAAGAAAGCAATCTTTCTCGTCATATTTACCAGATCAGAAAAACCTTTAAGGAATATGGCGAATCGGAAGACCTCATTCAGACCGTTCCGCGCCGCGGTTATCGTTTTGCCCGGCAGGTTCGCGAGATTACCAACGGGGACATCGTGTTGGAGAAGCACACGACGACACGAACGCTGGTAGAAATTGAGTACGACGATGCAGGTCAAGCGCCGGGAACCGAGAATGCGTATCAAGCCCCCGCCCTGTCCGGCTCCGCTTTGACCCTGCGGCGTGTCATATCTTTATTCGCTGGCGGCGCGGTTTTGCTGGCTGGTATAGCTATCGTTTGGAATTATCGAACCGGCGCTAACATTAGCTCCGGTGCGGAAATCAGGTCGATCGCCGTGTTACCGGTCAAATCGTTTTACGCCTCGTCCAATGACGAAGAACTTCGCATGCGGTTGACGGACGCTCTGATCACAACGCTAGGCGGCATTAACCGAATCGCCGTCCGGCCGACGAGCGCCGTTCTACCATTTGCCGGATCCGAACTGGACGGCAGGGAGATTGGAAAAAGGCTGCAAGTCGATGCCATAGTCGAAGCCAGAATTCAACAGGAAGGCGAGCGGTTGCGCGTCACGATACAGCTTGTACGGGTCGCGACCGGCGAGCACCTCTGGTCCGAACAATTTGACGGGCAGGCGAATCAGATCCTGAATTTGCAGGACCTGATATCGACAAAGGTCTTGCATTCGCTCGATGGGAGCGTCGCTGGTCCCGAAGAATTTGCAAAGAGGCCGACTGAGATTGCTGAAGCTTACGAAGCCTATCTTAAAGGGCGCTTTTTTTGGAACAAGCGCGACGAAATTTCATTGCGTAAAGCCATTGATTACTTCAAACAGGCTGCCACGCTCGACCCTCAATTCTCCGAGGCCTTTTCCGGTCTCGCGGATGCTCAACACCTATTGTTCAACTACAATATCGATGTTCGCCCTTTTGTAGTTGCCGAGGCAAAAGAGAATCTTCGTACGGCGCTCGAATTAAATCCCGACTCCGCTGACGCCTTGATCACTCTCGGGACAATCGAAATGGGTTACGATTGGAATTGGAGCGCGGCTGAAGAAACACTAAAGCGGGCCGTCGCGTCCGCGCCGAATTCACCGACCGCTCATATGCGCTATGGCGCACTGCTTGTCAGGATCCG
>JAYSON010000010.1:0-7983 GCA_043722725.1 Chloracidobacterium sp. | reverse complement strand
GAACGAAGATTCTTCCGACTATTTTGATTGGGAAAAAGCGGAGCTTTAAGAGCAAGCGGGACGCTTGCGCTCCAGTCAGGACGAGAGTCACAAACAAATCTTAAAACCTTCCTGCCCGAAATGACGGTCGTGGGTGAGGATTTCCTTGATGCCGAGTTCGCGGCAGACGTTCATTGAGATGCAGTCGGTCAGGCTGTAGCCTTTATCGAAGCGGGATTCGTAGAGTTCGAGCGCTTCGAGGAACGCGGTTTCACTCCTGGAAAATACTTCTACTCTAACGTCGAGTAAAATTTCCCGCACGAATTCAGTAACCTTTCGCCTTTTGAATTCGCCGTGTTCGGCGTAAAAATTTAGAAGTTCGATCAACACATCTTCAGTAGTGAGCAAATCAACGCTGATTGTCCTAATCTCGACTTCGACGGATTTCGAGTGCCATTGATCGCGCGGATTTATGAGGGCCGCGAGGTGAAGCGTGTCAACAAACAGCTTATTCATTTCTTGGGAGCGCCGTAAAGATAGTGATCGAGATTAATAGAGGCGTCGGTAGGAACATCGTCCCACTCTTCTTCGGGAATTTCCTTCAGATGTTCCTGCCATATTTCCCAAAGGTTTCTTCGAGGAGGCAGCAACGACTTCGCAAATTCCAATACCTTCTCCTGCTGTTCAAGGGTGAGTGAATTTACTTGTTCGACGATGGCTTTTTCAAGTTCAGTATCCATAGCTATTTCCTCGCAGACATTTTAACACGGAATTATTGGCAAGATTAAGATTTGGCTCTGATTCTTGACCAATCCCGCCGATTACAATAACTTAGCACTAGATTTCGAAACTAGAATTTCCAATCAAGAACCCGGTCGCTACCGCTTCCGGTTCTGACAAGACGAGGACCCGGTCGCTATCGCTCGCGGTTCTGACAGAATTATGAATCAATCGCATGACCGTGAGATCATTGGCGGGTATTTGCTGGTAATTGGCGGGGCAGAGGACAAGTATAACGAGCGGCGGATACTTAAGAAGTTTTTGAAGCTGGCGGGCGGGAAAAAGGCCGAGGTGCTGATAGTGCCGGTGGCATCGGACTATCCGGAGTTCGCGGCGGACGTTTATACGCAGGCTTTCCGCAATCTGGGGATCGCGAATCCGCGGGTGCTGCGGGCGACTTCGCGGCAGGACGTGGTGCAGGCGGATGTCGATAAGCTGCTTGACGGCGTGACCGGCGTTTTCATAACCGGCGGCGATCAGATGCGGCTTGTATCACTGCTTGGCGGGACGAAGTTGGCTGAAAGGCTACGAACTCTTGTTCGCGATTCGCCCATCGTGCTTGCCGGGACGAGTGCCGGTGCGGCGGGAATGAGCACGTCGATGATCGTCCGCGGCGAATCGACCTCGCATCCGCACAAGAACTCGGTGAAGCTTTCGCCCGGACTCGGATTTCTCAAAAATATCATTATCGACCAGCATTTTACCGAACGCGGGCGGATTAGCCGCCTTATCACGGCGGTTTCGTATAACCCGTACAATCTTGGCATAGGGATCGACGAGAACACGGCGATCATTCTGGACGGTAAGGGCGTGCTGGAAGTTTTTGGGGCGGGTTCGGCAACGATCGTGGACGGCTCGAAGATATCCTATAACGAGATCGCCGAGGTGGACGACAACCAGGCATTCAGCGTCTGCGGCCTTCAGCTTCATGTGCTCCGGGACGGGCTGGTTTACGATTATCTGGACCGGCACCCCTTTCAGCCGACAAATGAATTCTTGCTTCCCGACCTCGGGTAAATGGGGAAAAGAAAATTTAGCCACAGATGAACACGGATGAACACAGATTTTTCGAAGAAATTTTATGATGCGTTTATTTGATAGATTCTTATCCGTTTTATCTGTGTTCATCTGTGGCTGATTTAATGCCGCGTCAACAGCGAACAACTTTATGGAAATTTTAGAGATTCGAACACTTCGCGGGCCGAACTATTGGAGCGGCTATTGGAAAAAGCTGATCATAATGCGGCTGGATATCGAGGATTATGAAGACAGGCCGACGGATAAGCTTGACGATTTTTACAATCGGATGGTCGGGGTGATGCCGACGCTCGAAACGCACGGATGCAGTTATCAGGAACCTGGCGGATTTCTACGGCGGGTTGAAGAAGGCACGTGGGCGGGGCACGCTATCGAGCATTTCGCGCTTGAGCTGCAGACTCTTGCCGGGATGGATACCGGCTATGGCCGCACGCGCGAGACGGAAGAAAAAGGAGTTTATAACGTCGTTTACAGCTACATGGAAGAAGAGGTCGGACGTTTTGCCGGAAAGGCGGGGCTGCGATTGTTTCTCGAGTTGGCTGAGGGCAAGCCGGTCAAGGAGATCAAAGATAATATCGCCGCCGACGTGCAGAAAATGCGCGAGATTCGCGAGGATGTGAGCTTTGGGCCGTCCACGGGTTCGCTGGTCGATGAGGCAGACGCACGCGATATTCCGTTCATTCGTCTAAACGATCAGTCGCTGGTGCAGCTTGGCTACGGCGTTCATCAAAAACGGATCCAGGCAACGACTACGGCGAATACGAACATGATTGCGGTAGATATCGCCGCCAACAAGCACGCGACCAAAAAGCTGCTTGGAGACATGGGCGTGCCGGTGCCGAAGGGATTTCGCATTCGCGACGAGGCAGAACTTGCAAGCACGATCCAGTCGGTCGGCTATCCCGTTGTGATCAAACCGCTCGACGGCAACCATGGCAAGGGAGCGACAGTGGGCATCAATACGATTGAAGAAGCCAAAATCGCGTTTGGAAAAGCCAAGGATTATTCGCGTTGGGTCATTGTGGAGAAACAGTTAATTGGTGAGGATTTTAGGGCACTGGTGGTCAATAACAGATTGATCGCGGTCGCCGAACGAATTCCGGCACATGTCGTGGGCGACGGGAAAAAGACGATAGAAAAGCTTATAGAAAAGACTAATGCCGATCCGCGACGCGGCTACGGACACGAAAACGTTTTGACGCGGATCGAGATCGACGGCCAGACGGTGCGGTGCATACGAGCGAAGGGCTACGAGCTTGATACGGTGCTGCCGAAAGATGAGATTTTGCATCTGAAAACGACCGCTAATATCTCGACCGGCGGCACGGCGATCGACCGCACGGACGAGGTCCATCCGCAAAATATTTTTCTGTTTGAGCGGATCGCAAAGATCATCGGGCTGGATGTTGCCGGTGTCGATATCATTGCGCCAAATGTTTCGGAACCCTTAGCCGAAAACGGCGGCGGGATCATCGAGGTAAATGCTGCTCCGGGCTTCCGAATGCACCTTTCGCCCAGCGAGGGCATCGGTCGCAATGTCGCCGAATCCGTTATCGATATGCTGTTTCCGCCGGGAACGCCGACGCGGATTCCGATCATTGCGATCACCGGCACGAACGGAAAAACGACGACTACGCGTCTGATCGCACATATTTTGAGGGGAAGCGGGCGAACGGTTGGCTTTACCACGACGGACGGCACCTATATTCAGAACCAGCAGATTACTCAGGGCGACAACACCGGGCCGGTTTCGGCTCAGCTTGTGTTAAAGGACCCGACGGTCGATGTTGCGGTGCTTGAGACGGCACGAGGAGGCATTATCAGGGCGGGGCTTGGCTATGATCACTGCGACATCGGCGTTGTCATAAACATTTCCGCCGACCACTTGGGGATGAAGGACGTTAACACACTCGAAGATCTGGCCCGTGTAAAGTCGGTTGTGCCGAGGGCCGTGGCGAGAAAGGGATACGCTGTTCTCAACGCCGAAGACCCTCACGTTTTCAACATGCGAAAGCTTGTGGATGGGTTCTGCGTTTATTTCTCGATGGACGAAAATCACCCCAATATCGAGCGGCAGGCACGACGCGGACGTATCTCGTGCGTATATGAAAACGGCTACGTGACCATCCTCAAAGGCCGCTGGAAGGTGCGGATCGAGAAGGCTTCGAATATCCCGCTGACCTATGGCGGACGGGCGGAGTTTATGGTCCAGAACGTGCTGGCGGCGACGCTGGCGTGCTTTGTACACGGCGTTTCGCTTGAAGATCTGCGGGGCGGGCTGACCACGTTTAACGCCGGAATCGCGCAGACGCCGGGACGGCTGAACTTTATCGAGGTCGGCGATGTGACGGTGCTGATGGATTACGCGCACAATCCGGCCGGGCTTCTCGGGCTGACGAACTTTGTAACGAAAATGCCCTACAAATACCGCACAATTCTACTGAACGTCGCGGGTGACCGGCGTGATGATGACATTCGAGAATTTGGCAAGATCGCGGGAGATGCATTCGACCGGATCGTTATCCGCAAAGGGCATTATCTGCGTGGACGCACGGAAGAAAGCATCTACACGCTGCTCCAGGAAGGTATCGCTCAAAGCGAGAACACGCCGCAGGTGAGGATCATCGCCGAAAGCCGCGACGCGATGCTCCACGCCATTAAAAACGGCCGCAAAGGCGAACTGGTTGTAACATTGGCCGACCGCGTGCCCGACGATATCGCGTTTTTGCATGATATTCGCGATAAGTTGCTGGCGGAGAAGGCGGAGGGTTAACGCGGTTCCTGTCGCCAAGGGCGACGAACATTAAAGCCTAGGGTGGAGCCGAAGGCGGAACTCTAGGTCAAGTTAGGACGAAGACCAGCTCCCTGAAGGGGAGCAATATGCTCAATTTTGTTCGTCGCCTTCAGCGACCGGGCATCTTTTGGATCGATACCTAGGGTTCCATTCGCTTTGCTCATTGCACCCTAGGCTTTAATGTTTGTCGCCTTGGCGACCAAGAACGAATTATCGATAGATTTCAACGTGCATCTTGCCATCGTTAGGGGTAAATCCCCGGTACATCCCTTCCGAATTAAACGGCAAAACGACATTTCCCTGTGCATCGACGGCGATGAGGCCGCCTTCGCCGCCGATTTTGGTTAGGTGTTCCATGGTTTCGCGGGCGGCGTCTTCCAGGCCTATACCTTTATATTTCATCCGGGCGGCGACGTCGTAGGCGGTGACGCCTCGCTGGAAGAATTCGCCGTGGCCGGTGCATGAGACGGCACAAGTAGCGTTTTCGGCGTAGGTACCTGAGCCGATTATCGCCGTGTCGCCGACGCGGCCGAATTTTTTGTTTGTCATTCCGCCGGTTGAGGTGGCGGCGGCGAGGTTGCCGTTTGCGTCGCAGGCTACCGCGCCGACGGTGCCGAGGGGTTTGGGATTATTTGATATTCCAGATTCCATATTCCAGATTTCAGCGTCGTTCTCGATTTGGAATTTGGAATCTGGAATTTGAATTTCGGAATGATCTAACTGCACCCGGCCGGCGGCGATGGCCTCTTCTAGCTGTTTCCAGCGGTGTTCCTTGTAGAAATAAGAATCGTCGGCGAGTTCAACGTTCATCTCCTCGGCGAATTGGATCGCTCCGTCTCCGGCGAGCAGGACGTGCTCTGTTTTTTCCATTACCAGACGGGCGAGTTTGATCGGGTTTTTGACGTTTCGGACGAAAGCGACTGCACCTGCTTTCAGGTTTTTGCCATCCATTATCGCGGCGTCCATTTCGTTTTTGCCTTCGTGGGTGAAGACCGAACCACGGCCGGCATTGAAGAGCGGGAAGTCTTCGAGCGCGGCAACCGTGGCTTCGACCGCGTCTAGCGCCGTGCCGCCTTTTTTGAGAATCGCCCAGCCGCCGCCTAGGGCGTTTTCAAGCCCGCCGCGGTATTCGAGCTCGAGCTCGGGCGTCATCGCCGATCTGAGAATTGTTCCGGCCCCGCCGTGGATCGCCAACGCTATTTTATTCATCCTAAATCAAAATGATAGCCGCAAAAAAGGCACAAAAATCTCAAAGTTGCAACTGCAAACGTTTATGATAACTGAATGTCATCGCCGCGCTTTCGATCAGCAAGTGTCAGAAAGCTGGGTTGCCGTTGATAGTACCTGCTGACCTTACTGCCAACGGTCACGTGATAATAGTTTACAGCAGGGCGCGGCGTTTTATGGAACGAGGCGGCGATTGTAAATCTGTTTAAACAGGTAAACCTGTTTGGTTTGCCGCCCTTATCCGAAAAGGCAAGTGCCAAAAAAGGCATGCGCAAAGCCAGGAACCTCTCTATAAGAGAAACGTCCGGCTACCGAAGTGAGGTCACAATGAATTTCCGCCCGTTTCTTCTTCTCGCATTTATTGCCATTGTATCGGCGAGCGTTTTTGCTCAAAACAAAATAAGCCCGAATCATCTGAGTTTGAGAACGGATACAGGTGTCGAACGGTCGTCGGCAACGGTTTCGGTCGGATCGGTGAATTCCGCTGCTGCTCTAATGGCGATTGAGCAGGACGCGTTTCAGTTGATTAACGTCGAACGCAGCCTGGCCGGACTTCCAGCCCTGAAATGGAGTGAAAAGATTGCAAAAGTGGCACGTCTGCATTCGCAAAACATGGCGGATTATGATTTTTTCAGCCACAAGGGCGTTGACGGGTTGATGGTGGACGATCGCGCCGACCAACTCGGTTTGGGGGAGTGGAAGGCAATAGGTGAAAACATCGCGTTTATGAAGGGTTACCCAAACCCGGCGGCAGTCGCGGTCGAAAAATGGCTGCTTTCGGCGTCGCATCGAAATAATTTGATGGGAACGCAGTGGAGCGAGTCGGCGGTGGGTGTTGCGGTGACCGAAGACGGGAAATGTTATTTTACGCAGGTGTTTTTGCTTAAGTAGGTAGGGAATTCCGGATTTCAGATTCCAGATTTCTACACTTTAAATCTTAAAGCTCCCCTCCTTGCTTAGGAGGGGTGGACGCGTTTCGCGGACGGGGTGGTAGGTCTGATAATTCTTAATTCCCAGCATCTCGGATGGCAGAGCATTTTAACAGACCTACCACCCCGTCAGCCGAAGCGGCTGCCACCCTCCTATGCAAGGAGGGGAGTTTTGAATGGTAACAGCCGTAACACGGTAACTGGGTGTAACACCTGTAACTGTTACACTTTTTAAATTATGATTAGGTGATGTCGTTCACGCTGCCGTCTTTTGCGAAGATAAACCTCGACCTGCGTGTTGTCGGGAAGCGTGGTGACGGCTATCACGAGCTTTTTACGGTCTTTCAAACGGTTTCGCTTTGTGATGAGATCTCGTTTGGCGTCAGCGACGTGATTGAGCTGACGTGTAGCGATCCGCTGATTCCGACTGATGATCGGAATCTGATCATGAAGGCGGCACGTGATCTCAGTGAAAGGTTTCAGGTTTCCAGTGGTGCGAAAATCCATCTTGAAAAGCGAATTCCCGCTCCGGGCGGGTTGGGCGGCGGCTCTTCGAATGCGGCGGTCGCATTGATCGGTTTGAAACGACACTGGCGATTGGATATCGGCTTTGACGAGATGCTCGAGATCGGGGCCACGCTCGGTTCCGATGTGCCGTTCTTTTTGTACGGCGGGACGGCGATGGGATTTGGACGCGGAACCGAGATCGAGCCTGTCGCGGACAGAGATGAAGAATATTTGATTATTGTTTCGCCGGATGTACTTGTGCTGACTTCCAACGCGTTCAAAGAGTTGAATGCCCCAAACTTGACATCCGAGGAGTCCGAAAGTATTCTTGTCAATTGCCGTTTTAACGCCGAATCGTTGGATTTACGGCATACGACATTGAAAAATGACTTTGAACCGACAGTATTTGCGAGGCACCCGAAGATCGCACTTGTGAAAGAGACGTTGCTCGATCTTGGCGCGGTAAACGCCCTAATGAGCGGCAGCGGAGCAAGCGTTTTTGCAGTATTTGACAAAAAAGAGACACGACAAACAGCTATGAAAGCCCTTGACGAACAGGTCAACTGGCGAAAGTTTGCCGTAGCGACTATTTCGCGGGATAAATACCGTGAAGCACTTGAATTAGTGTATTAGTTCGCTTCCGATCAGTTTCTGAAATTAGCATTGGGGCGTAGCCAAGTGGTAAGGCACCGGTCTTTGGATCCGGCATTCGTAGGTTCGAGTCCTCCC
>JAYSON010000009.1:0-8493 GCA_043722725.1 Chloracidobacterium sp. | reverse complement strand
CCGGGACGCCGCTGCCAAGGCTTTTGGCTAAAGAGATAATGTCGGGTTCGACGCCGGCGGCGAGATTACTGCCGGCGAAGAACCAATTGCCGGTGCGGCCGATTCCGGTTTGAACCTCGTCGAATATGAGCATTATTCCGCGTGCATCGCACAGATCGCGAAGCTCACGGAAAAAGCCCGGCTCTGCTTCAGTAACACCCGCCATCGACTGGATCGGTTCGAGCATTATGGCGGCGGTTTCGTGATCGGCGACGGCTTTAACGCTGTCGATATTGCCGAACTCGGCCGAAACGTGGCCCGGCACGTTGGGCCTGCCGATTTCCCGATATTTACCGAGAAAAGTTGCGCTGATCGAATCTGCCGTGCGGCCGTGGAATCCGCCAGTGAAGGTGACGATCTTTTCGCGTCCCGTCGCCATCCGTGCCATCCGCATTGCATTCTCGTTGGCCTCGGTGCCGGAATTGCAGAAGAATGCTTTCGTCAGGTTTTCAGGTGCGACAGAGACGAGCTTTGCGGCAGCCTTCGCACGGATCTCGGAATAGACGAGATTCGAGTAGAAGAGCACTTTTTCAGCTTGTTCCTTGATCGCTTTGACGATGTGCGGATGCGAGTGGCCAGTTGCGCAAACTGCGTGGCCACCATATAGATCGAGGTACTTTTCGCCGGCGCTTGTCCATATCCACGAACCCGAACCCTGTTCGATGGCGATGGGCATTTTTTTGTAGGTCTCAACCTGAAAATCGTCTTCGAGTTGTTGGATTTCGGTGAAGTTCATAAAAAGTAGCTCGGGCGATCCGTTGGAAGAAAAGAGAACCACCCCGTCCGCCGAAGCGGCGGCCACCCCTCCTTCGTAAGGAGGGGTGCTTATTGTCACGGATTACCGCCTGCGAAAACTAATCCGGTTTTTTCATCCAGGCCGAACATCAGGTTCATGTTTTGTACGGCTTGGCCGGCGGCCCCTTTTACAAGATTGTCGATGGCCGAAAATACCACGATCTGTTTTCCATTTGAATGTGTTGAGATGTCACAGAAATTCGTGTTTTTTACCCAACTGATGTCCGGCGAGCCTTCGACTATTCGGACGAAAAACGCATCTTTGTAAAAATCGCGGTATAGATTATCGAGGTCTTCGTTGGTGATATTTACCGTCGTTTCCATATAGCAGGACGCGAAGATCCCGCGCGAAACAGGAAGGCTGTGCGTCATGAAAACGAGTTCGTTGGAGAAATCGCCGACCGTTCTTAAACACTGCTCGATCTCCGGCAAATGCTGATGTTGAAAAGGCTTGTACGCATAAAACGAATTCATCCGTTGTGGATGATGCGTATTCGCCGCCGCCTTTGCTCCTGAGCCGGACGAGCCGGTTTTCGCATCGACAATGATCTTTCCCGTCAACAAACCGCTCTTCACCGACGGTGCAAGTGCGAGCAGCGTCGCGGTCGCGAAACAGCCGGGATTTGCGATGTACCGGGCTGAGCGGATAGCCTCGCGATTTGCTTCAGTCAGGCCATACACAAAATCCTTCTGCGCTTCGCTGGCGTGGTCGAGTTTGTAAAACTGCTTGAAAACATCCGCATCGTCGATACGAAAGTCGCCCGACAGATCGATCGCTTTTACATTCTTCGGCAAACTTGGAATAAAACTCAAAGCGTGTCCGTGCGGCAAAGCGAAAAACGCAAGGTCGATATCGGTGAGCGTCGAAACATCATCTGGAACTTTATCGAAATAAAGTTCAGTCAAACCGTTAAGATTCTTATGGACCTCGCCGACAGGTTTTCCCGCGTGTTCGTTTGCTGTTACCAAGACTATATCGGCATTCGGATGGAAAAGCAGTATCCGCAAAAGCTCGCTTCCGCCATAGCCGGAACCGCCGAATATCGCGACGCGGAAACGTAGTGACGAGGGGACGCGAGGATTTTTTCGCTGCGATTCAGTCATATACTAAGCGAAAGCAAGCTGCGAATTACTCACCTTTTTTCGAACTAGTTCGAAGAGATGCCCACCGTTTCGCCGTGCATTTCCCGCCTTCATTCCGAACTGATTCTGAACAAAATCCTCGCCCATCTGCGAATCCGTCACGGAACCGGCGATGACGTCAATATCAATGCCCAGATCTTTCAGCACCGCCATGGCGCCTATTACGCCGACGTAATCGGATGCACAGAAAACGAATGACGAGATCGCGGCGCTGATCTCGACGTCCTTCAGAACCGAATCAACAGCATAGCCGCCGACGATGCCGTCGCCAAGTTCGACGACGATCAGGTCGGGGTCGAAAGTGTTCAGGTGGTTCAAAATTCCTTTCGCGACCGGCGAAAAATCGCCGTAATCGACCGTGGACGGCAGGCCGCAATCAAGAAAACTTGCGGTAGCTACCGCACCATGGTCCTGCATCTGAAGCGTGTCGCGGAGACATGCGATGCCCGAAAGTTTTGCCCCTGCGACGCGAAGCCCAGCGTTCGCGGCCTGACGTATGATCTCGGCAGCCGCAACCGTTTTGCCGGAATTCATACACGTTCCCGCAATCATTACGATCGGAGCGGATGGCGAAAGGGAAGGTGCAGTTTCGAGTGCATGGTCGGCGATATTCAGAATATTTCCGACCGAGTCGCATGCGATTCCAACGACCTCAACCTCAATTGCATCCGAAAACGACGAATGATGCCCCTTGCAAACGCCAATGACACCGCCCATGTTGAGCAGATGCAGGCGGTCGCCGGCCTTTATAGAATCGGGCACGTCGCCCACAAAACCTTTCAGGGCGCGCCGCTTTCCGAGCACGCCGAGCAGCACGTCGTTGCAATTTATCTTGGCGAGACGGCCCGACGGAAGTTCGAGATTGCCGTAGGTCACGTTTTCGGACAGGGCGCGGATCGCAACGACGTCACCGGCGATAGGCAGCTTGTGGCTGTCAGTCGTCATGACGGCCTTCGCCAAGTTCAGTGGCGATGTCGCCGAGCCTGTTTTTATCTATTTCAATAATTTTCATTTCTTCCTTACCGCTCAAAAATCTCCCAGATCTTTTTGACCACGGTTTTCTGCGCTCTTGCGTCGTTGACCGCGATAAATATGGTGTCGTCACCGGCGATGGTGCCGACGATCTCCGAAATGCGTGCTGCGTCGATCCGGACGGCGGCGGCCGATGCAAGCCCTGAATCACATCTTGCAACTATCAGACAATCACCGGCGGATTCGAGACTCGACAATCCAAAAGAGGCCGCACCGCTCGGTTTTCGCGGCAGCGTGTAAGTTCCGGCGGCCTTTATGATGCCGAGTTCATCAAGGTCACGCGAAATGCTGGCCTGCGTTACGTCGAAATTACGCGACCGGAGCCGCTTTGCGAGATCTGTCTGGCTGGCAATCCGTTCTGCGGAGATCAGTTTTAATAATGCATTCTGCCGTGCTACTTTCTGCATATAAACGTTTGATTATGCTCATTACATGCATAGTTACTGTATAGGTGCATAGCCTAAAATGCAAGTTGCTGGGTGTTTTGTATCTCTGCATCCAGTTGTTTAAGCACCAAATCTAAAAACTGATACCACGGAAAGCACGGAGCTAGTCGGAATTACACGGAACGAGAGAAGTGAGAAAATGCACAAAGTAAGCGAAAATTAAAAGAGACTGAGTTTAATGCGGAGGTATTTTTTCGGGTTCTGACGGAAGTCGTAAATAAGTTTGGTGCCTTCGCTGGAAAGCTGGTTTACGTTCGAGGCGGTCTGATTGATGTTGGCGTACAAGGTTTCGTCGGTAAGTATTTTGCCGAGCGTTCCTTTGCCGGCCTGAGCGTCGGTAACGATCGCTTCCAGTCGGGTCGCTGTCGAATTGAAACGGGCGAGAGCGTTCCGCGCATCGTCGTAAAGCTGTTCATCCTTGAGCAATTTGCCGGCCGATCCTTTTCCGGCTGCGAGATCGCCCGATATAAGCTTAAAGTCGTCGGCGATGCCGTTGATCTTTATGGCCGATGCCCGAAGCTCTGCCACGGCGGCACGCGTTTCATTATAGAGCGCCTCATCGTTAAGAAGTTTACCGGCGGTGCCGCGGCCCGCCCGGATATCCTTGGAAATTCCTTCAAGTTGGGCGACGGTTCGATTGAGGCTATTATAAAGTTCGGGATCATTAACCAATTTACCGGCGGTCCCGTCGCCTCGATTTACCTTATTCAACGTGCCTTGCAGCTCGTTGACCGTTGCATCCAGATTCTTGTAAAGCGATTCGTCGTTGACGATACGGCCAAGCGTTCCCTCACCCTGATTGGCCTTATTCAAGATCTCGTTAGCAGGGATGGCGATCTTGTTTATTTGCTCGAGCAGATCGTTGCCGGTTTGAGTCAACTGGTTTATTCCAATCGATACGCGGGATTCGAGAATAGTATTGTCGGAAACAGGCGAGCCTTTGGCGGTTCCGGGCGAAATGTTGATAGTTTTGTCATTTGCTAACAGCGAGGTTGCGATAAGTTGTGCGTTGGAATCGGTTCGAATTCTTTCATTGCTCGGACGGCCGTTAAGTTCGTTATCAATCGCCATGGTCGCCTCGACCTTAAATTCTTCCGGGCTGTCCGGTGGAAGCAGATCGACCTTCTCGACCTTGCCGATGCGGACGCCGGCAAGCTGCACCTCTGAGCCTTCACGTAAGCCGTCAGCCGCGGCGAAGCGGGCTTTTAACTTCAACTTCTTTTCGAAAGGGTTAAAGTCGCCGGTAGAATTCAGCACCAGGAACGCGAGCACGGCAAGGCCAAACAGCACAAAGATGCCGACACGCACCTTACTGAACGTCAAAGTTTTCTTTGTTTCTACCATCTTCGCGCTTTGTTATTTTCCGTTGATGAACCGCTGAATATACTGGTCCGGGCTCGAACGCAACTGCTCGTCAGAGCCGTTAAAAATTATCTTTCCGTCCCGCAACATTATCACTTCCGTGTTTATCAAACAAAGCTTTTGGCCTTCTTTTTCGAATATAACCTGACCGTCTTCGTCCACAATTGCGTATTCCGACGACAAATATTGAACGTTGTTCATTTCATGCGTAACGAAAATCGACGAGACGTCCTGCAGATCACGGAGCTTAATTGCCAATTCGCATATAGTGCGTGCCGTCGGCGGGTCGAGGCCGGCCGTCGGTTCGTCAAAAAGAACGATCTGCGGATCACCGATAAGCGCCCGGGCGATACCAACGCGCCGACGCATTCCACCTGATAATTCGATAGGCATTTTGTCGATGGCGTCTTCAAGATCGACGAATTGCAGCATACGTCGAACTTCCTGTTCGATCTCGTCCTCTTCGACCGACTGTTCGTTGAGCCGATACGCTACATTTTCATAAACCGAAAGGGAATCGAACAGCGCACCTTCCTGAAAGACCATCCCGATCTTTTGCCGCACGGGCATCATATCCCGCTCGCCGTATTTTGTTATTTCTTCGCCGTCGATAAAAATCTGTCCCGCGTCGGGCTTTAAGAGGCCGAGAACAAGGCGGACGATAGTAGATTTACCACCGCCGCTTCGCCCTAGGATAACTTTTGTCTCACCGCGACGCACCGTAAAGCTGATGCCGTTAAGAATCGGTGTTTCGTCAAACGATAGGTAAACATCTTTAAATTCGATCGCAGGCACAACACGATCAGGTTCGTCGACGGCATCTTGAAGGTCGAATTGCTCCAAATTCTCTTCGATTACCGGACTGACTTCTTCGGGTTGTTCAGAAAGCATAGAGTTAAATTACTTTTATATCACGCCGACACCCAGAACGGACTGAATAGCCTTTGCCAGGAAAAAGTCGCAAATGATGACCCAAATTGACGCGAGCACGACGGCATTGATCGTCGAACGTCCGACGCCGACGGTTCCGCCGGTAGTCGTTAAACCTTTATGACACGCGATCCCACCGATTATTAATCCGAAAAAGAACGGTTTTATAAGCCCGCCGATTAGATCGTTTGACGTGATGCCGTTCCGTACAGAGCTGATAAAGACATTGTAACTTTGATCGAAAACATAGGACGCAACCGAGCCGCCCCCGATTATGCCGAAGATGTCGGAGGCAACTGTCAGCAGCGGCAGCATGACAATCAACGCGATAACGCGGGGTGCGACGAGCTTCTTGTTCGGGTCGGTTCCGAGTGCACGCATTGCGTCGATCTGCTGAGACACGACCATTGAGCCGAGTTCGGCGGAAATGGCCGAGCCGATACGTCCCGAAACCATCAACGCCGTCAAAACCGGGCCGAGCTCGCGAATTAGTGAAATGGCGACTGACCGGCCGGCTTCATTATGAATTCCGTAATACTGAAGGGTCGGAAACGTCTGTAAAACCAGAACGCCGCCGGTGAAGAATCCGGTTAGCAAAACAATCGGCAGCGAACCGACGCCGATAATGTCCATTTGGCTTATCAGCTCCGAAAAGTAGCGCGGCTTTCGGAATATTCCCGAAAACACGCTCCAAATAAGCAGGCTGATCTCTTGAAGCTCAAACAGGAATTTTGTAAGCGGATTCATTTACAGGCAAACGATTGGTCGATTGAAAATTAGAATTTGGAAAAGGTTACAACGAACACGGGAAATCGACAAACAAAGGGAGCCGGCGATTTATTATGACCGGCTGCTGATGTACTTTATTCTATAAGTGAAAGCTAGTTGATCGGGGGAGGTTGGTTCCCACGCTTAACTCTGCGGAGAGCGGGCCGTCCGAACCGATCACCTTGACGTTTTTCTATATTTTCACGCGCTTCCGCGAACCTCTGACGCAACTCGCGAAACTTTACAAGCTGTTCGCGAGTCAACAGTCTACGTACCGCCAACTCGTTTGAAAACTTAATACGCGCCAATTCTGCCTGAGCCGTCTGAAACTCTTTTAAGCGTGACTGAAATGTCTCGTCGCTTGTAGACTCCGAGTAAATAGATATGTTCAGCTCACGATTTGCTTCCTTAAAACGGCGTCGAGCCTCCATTTCAATCGGCTTTCGCTCGACGTTCAGCTTACGGATGGTCTGGATCTGCTCGCGGGTAAGGCCGAGTTCGCGAAGCAGATTCGGCCTCCGTCCCTCGTCCGGCCGGTCAAGTTGAGCATCCGGGGGCGGATTCGCGGGCCGCGCATCCTGGGCCAAAATGGACATTGGCAGGCAAAAAAGAACTGCCGTAAAAATTGAAAGCTTGGGGTATTTCAACATTCGAATCATGAGTCCTCGTACCTACTTTCCTGTATCTACGTCTGCAAGCAAATCTCCGAGACGGAGCGTGTTGTCCTCTTCATCTTCAAAATCATTGAGCCGCGGCACGCTGGAACGCCGAGACAGAAGCGGCTGGCTTAAATTGCGTTCAGGAGTCTTGACCGTCCGGCGGTTTGCGGTGATTGCCGATTTCGAGCTTTTTCCAATTGTCACCGTTTTTACGATCTGAGGATCATTCGGTCCAATATCACGCGGCGACGCAGGAGGTATATTCATTAACTCAGCAGACGGACGTGCGGGCGGATCGACCGACTGAATTTTGTTGGCCGTGTATTCTTCCAATACCGGAGTCTGTGCTACCTCGCCGGTTTCCTTCGTCATTGTTGAAATCATCACGGCAGCAAATATGACGGCAATCAACGCGAACACACCGCCCGCGGTTGCCCACTGGCGATTTGAAGCGAAGAATCCCCGAAAACCAGCCAGCCATGATGCCGAAGCCTGAGTCTCGGTATAAGGAATGACAAATCGCGGCGTTGCCATGTCCGCGAATTCATCGCGATGCCATTCATAGACATCGAGGCGGGCAAACGAAAGCTCGGCAAACTCGTCCGTGCAGATGCCGCAATAGGCAAGATGCGCTTCGAACGATGTCCTTTCCGCCGGATTCAGCTCATCATAAAGATATGCGACCATATCGCCCGACGAGCAGGATTCGATTTTGATGTCGTTAATGTTTGTCACTACGTTATCTCAAGCGGCACACGCTCCAATTTCATTCGCAGATGCTTCAACGCCGTGTAGAGGCGGCTTTTTACCGTACTCAGCGGGACTTCGAGCGTTTCCGATATCTCCTGAAAAGTCATATCCTCAAATTCCTTCATCACAATGACCTGTCTCAGTTCCGAAGGCAGCGACGTGACGGCCTGTCGAACTAATGTCAGCCTTTCGTTCGCCTCCGTAGTCCGCGACGGCGAAGATTTTTCGGGTGCGACGAAGTATCGCTCTTCTTCGTGCTTTTCCTCGTCCAGAAAATCTTCCGACCGGGTTTTCGCCCGCCGTTTTGTCGTCAGACACTGATTTACCGCAATTCTGTGCAGCCATGATGACACTTTGGCCTCTCCTCTAAACTTTGCCAAATTGCGGTAGGCGGCGATAAACGTTTCCTGAGCGGCATCGCGGGCGTCATCTTCACGCCCGAGCATACCAAAGCACAGAGCGAAGATCTTTCGCTCCCATCTCCTGACGATTTCGCCGAACGCTTCGGGATCCTTCGAAACCGCAAGCTCGACAAGCTGTTCATCCGACAAATTGATAAACATTCAATC
>JAYSON010000008.1:0-3583 GCA_043722725.1 Chloracidobacterium sp. | reverse complement strand
GAAAACGTTGTTTCCGCCGCCGGTGCCGACAACGAAGCCGACGAGCGCGACCTCCGCTACCAGATCCGCGAAGCCGGCTTCATCCCGCAGCAGCGAGATATTTTGTACAAATACATCTACCGCGACGGAATTGACGATCTGGATGCGAAAAAATCAATACCCTTAAAAAAGCTGAGCGTGGCGTTTGCGGATTGACGTGCGTATCCTATATGATACAATTCAGTTGTGATTGAGATTCGCCAAACTGACCAGTATGCAAAGTGGTTCAAATCTCTTCGAGATCACAACGCTCGCATGCGGATAAACATTCGCATCCGACGTTTGTCATTGGGCAACCCCGGCGATGTGAAGCCTGTCGGCGACGGCATATCCGAACTTCGAATAGATTATGGACCCGGCTATCGTGTTTATTTCCTTCAACGCGGAAACGAGTACATTTTGCTGTTGATCGGCGGTGACAAGTCTTCGCAGGAAAAAGATATTGCCAAGGCTAAGGTATTTGCAGAGAATTTGTAAAAGGTGAGAGAAGTTTATGGCTAAGACAAAAACACTTCCTTGGGATGCGGCTGAATATTTGAATTCCGAAGAAGAAATGGCTGCGTATCTTGAAGCCGCGCTGGAAGAAGGCGAACCGGCGCTTGTGGCGGCAGCGCTCGGCGACATTGCGCGCGCCCGTGGGATGAGCCAATTAGCTCGCGAGACGGGGCTCGGCCGCGAGAGTCTTTATAAGGCACTGTCGCCAAACGGCAATCCTGAATTTGCAACAATTATGAAGGTCGTCGAAGCTCTCGGGCTTCGACTCCATGCATCCACAATAAAGTAGCCGGGCACCGCCGACTTCGATACCCGCAAATCGATGCCGCTGAAAAAGCTGAGGGTGGGGTTTGCGGATTAGAATAAGATTTTATTCATACGTTAAGAATTACAGAATTTGATTATGGCATATAGCAAACCCCTCGTGGCCGAAAGACGCCGATATCTCGTCACTACTGTGGCTCAAGCAAAAGAAATAACTAATTCTTGGTTATCAGATGTCGAGCTTGAGAGAGTCATTCAACTTGGCTTACCGGAAATCGATGATCGTTACCACGTCTGGCGCGTTCCTCTTTGCACGTTGCAGGGTATGACAAAGATTGGTGAAGTCGTAATCGACGCATACACGACGGAGATAAACTTCGAAAAGACAACAAAGCCTGAGATGCTGGAAACGCGGCTTCTCAAGAAGGACGAGGCCCGTGATATTCCAGATCGTCGCGAGAATACTTATCCCATTTCAACGCTGCGAAATACGATTGGACTAGGCGACTGCGTTGAATTGATTGATGAAATGCCCGCCTCCTCAGTGGATTTGGTTTTCACTTCACCGCCGTATTTCAACGCTCGACCGGAGTATAGTGATTATGAGGAATATGAGCATTACCTATTCGAGATGCGTCAGGTCATCAATAGAATTCACCGAGTCCTGAATGACGGGCGCTTTTTCGTAATGAACTGCTCACCTGTTCTCTTGCGTCGTGCCAGCCGTAGCCATTCATCGAAACGTATCGCAGTTCCGTTCGATCTACATCGGATTTTTATCGAAGAAGGATACGATTTTGTCGATGACATAATTTGGGTTAAACCGGAAGGCGCGGGCTGGGCAACAGGCAGGGGCCGACGCTTTGCCGCAGATAGAAATCCGCTTCAATACAAAACAGTGCCAGTGACGGAGAATATCTTGGTTTACCGCAAACGCACGGATCGTCTAATTGACTGGCATATTCGCAATCATCCTGATAAAGACTTAGTTGCCCAGTCGAAGGTTGAAGATGACTACGAGCGAACAAATGTATGGCGAATTCAACCAAAGACTAATTCGAAGCATCCAGCCGCGTTCCCATTGGAACTTGCTCAAAAAGTCATAAAGTACTATTCGTTCAAAGGGGACGTTGTACTCGATCCATTTGCTGGGTCAGGAACTGTTGGAGCCGCTGCTACCGGATTGGGAAGACGATTTGTTCTGTTTGAAATAAATCCTGAATACGTCGAGTTAATACGCGAAGACGCTCCTCACTGGCTTGGCGAAGCGTCAAAAAGTGTTCTGAGCCTTAACTGTCCGCCGCCACCGCTTCCAGAACAGCGTTCCCTTCTCGATCAAGATTACGATGCCTAAAAAAGAATCCCCCTTAGTGAGCACATTCTTTCCCGAAAGCAGTCGGCTTCTGTTGACCGGTGGAGGGAAGGAATTTATCGAACGCATTGGCGTGGAAGCTACGCGACGGGCAATTCATCATGTGATGATGGGTGAGAATCTTCGTCAGCAAACAGAACCTCTAACCCGCCGACGTGTCGCTCAAGTTAGTGGCGCGATGATCGCGATGTTCGTCAACGGTAGCCTAGAAGTCGACAACTTTACTGAGTCTCTATCGGCGTTGGCCGTTGAGCAACTACGATCATCGAAAAGCGACAACGCGAAAAGCTGGCCGGCTAAGTGGTTGATCGGTCTTACGGGAAAGTCTATCCAAAACGTACTACGAAATAAATCGGAAGCATTAGAGAGTTATATTACGGACTTCGAAGCCGCGATTCTGGAAGCTGCCGATAAATGTCGGGCTAGTATGGGTGACTTGGAGATGACGTTGGGATTTGTCGAAGATGCTGCCGGACGCCGCGTCGCTTTAGGCTGGAAAGACATCACGCGATTAACGACCGCCATAGGAGCCCAAACATTGACCATTCGCGGTTCCGATAAGGCGATTTATGGAAAACTTTTTGAGCGCCTGATTCTTGGGTCATTTCTTTCAATTCTAGGATTCGAAAGAGTAAATCCTGCTACGAATACGAAGGATCACGGCGTATTTTGGCTGTCCGATAGCTCAGACAATAGGGAAAGCGACGCTACTTTGCTCGTAAAACGAGGCAAACTTGCCAGGTTTGACATCGGCTTTATCGGCGCCGGAAATTCGGAAATTTCAAAAGACAAACTATCTCGCTATGCGCGTGAGGTCGAAATGGCCGGGGTCAAACGCAGTTCCGTCACTTTTATCGTTGTGGATCGGTTGCCCAAGACCGGAAAGACTCAAGAAGCTGCCGACGCGATTGGAGCTGAAATTATCCAGATGAGCATGAAATACTGGCCTCGCGAACTCGCTCAAAGATTAGGAGTGAGGCTCGGAATTAAACATCCGCTTCAGAAAATCGCGGACGGCGAGATTAGCGATTACTTGGAGAGACAGTTGAACGCTATACAGGTACAGGAATTTCTGGTTGGTGTTTCCCCGGCAGACTTGCAACAAGAAGAGGAAGTACCCGAAGTTGAGGAAGAGATTATCGCATTCGATGATGACGAATAGAACGGCACACACTTTTACCCAACTATTACATTCCGCAACTCTCTAACCTGTTACTCTAAAACTGTCTTAATTCAGCGATCACAGGGATTTTCATGCAAAACGTTCTAGAATTCGAGCAGTCTCATCCAACCATCAATTGGAAAAATGTCACAATTCTCACGACTTTCCACCTTTTGGCGATTCCGGCATTTTTTACATTTAGCTGGCCGAATCTGGCGGCGTTGATTATTGGGAACTGGATCGTCGGGAGC
>JAYSON010000007.1:0-8761 GCA_043722725.1 Chloracidobacterium sp. | reverse complement strand
TGCCTTTTCGTCGGTCTTTTCATTGCTGTTGGGATATTCACGCGTGCCTTATGCGGCCGCTCTGGATGGCAATTATTTCAAGGTATTTTCAAAAATTCACCCAAAACATAAGTTTCCTTACGTTGCGCTTCTAACGCTTGGTGGGATTGCCGCGCTGTTTTGTTTTTTGCGTCTCGCGGATGTGATTG
The DNA here is from genome assembly GCA_043722725.1 of Chloracidobacterium sp. Lineage (GTDB taxonomy): Bacteria > Acidobacteriota > Blastocatellia > Pyrinomonadales > Pyrinomonadaceae > OLB17. The sequence continues at coordinate 8,573 of JAYSON010000007.1, read as the reverse complement.
CGGCTCTGGTAGTTATTCGTATAATCATTCAGTTTTTGGCACAGATCATCGGGCTGCTGATTCTCCGTAAAACTCGACCGGACATGCCGCGGCCGTTTCGAATGTGGTTCTATCCGATACCGGCAATCATTGCGGTTCTCGGGTTCCTGTACGTGCTTTTTGCACGGCAAAATTTTCAAAAGGAAGTAAAATACGCGGCCGTTTTGATTGTCGTCGGCCTGGCGATATACCTGATTCGCTCGTATAAACGCAAAGAGTTTCCGTTCGGCGAGAGAATCGTGGCGGGACCGGAAAAATCATAGTATCAAAAAATAGGGAAGTTTTGTCCACAGATGAACACAGATAAACACGGATCAGAATTGATTATGACAACTTTTCTACTGGTTCAGCGGAATCAGGTAAAGCGGAATATTTCTCGAAGAGTATCTGTTTCCATCTTTTTTCATCTGTGGATAATTTCTCTTTGCTTTTTTGCATTTCCGGATCGCGCAGCGGCACAGATCCATCCGGTTTACGATCAGGGTGCGTTGGGCTTTGGGCGGCTTTTGAAGCGGCTTAACACTTCCGCCAGCGTGCTGATGATCGGTGCACACCCGGATGATGAGGATACCGCACTGCTTTCGTATCTCGCTCGCGGCGAAAATGCCCGGACGGCTTATCTTTCGCTGACGCGTGGCGATGGCGGGCAGAACATTCTCGGTACTGAGTTGGGCGAGGCTCTTGGTGTGATTCGCACGGAAGAATTGCTCCAGGCAAGAAAACTGGATGGTGCGGAGCAGTACTTTACGCGGGCATACGATTACGGGTTCTCGAAAACGCTTGTCGAGGCGAAGGAGAAATGGGATGAAAAGATAGTCCTGTGCGATGTTGTTCGTGTCATTCGTAATTTTCGTCCACTCGTCGTCGTGTCACAATTTAACGGCACCCCCGCCGACGGGCACGGGCAGCACCAATATGCGGGATATATCTCGCCGCTCGCCGTCAAGGCCGCGGCAGACGCAGCCAAATGCAGTAACTCCGGGCCCGTCTGGGAAGTGAAAAAGTTCTATTTTCGTCATCGTGGTAGCGGCGAGTCGACGCTCAGAATTAATACGGGCAAATACGATCCGTTACTCGGCCGGTCGTATTTCGAGATCGCAATGGAAGCCCGCAGCCAGCATAGATCGCAGGAACAGGGCGTTCTGGAGCTGAAAGGAGACCAGTTTTCTAGCTTGAATCTGGTTGGCGGCGACGGGAAAGAATCCGGCATATTTGATGGCCTGGATACATCGATAACCGGCGTGTCCGCGAACACCGGAAGTTCTGACGCCACAAATTCTCAGCGGTTGTCGGAGCTTCAAGAAATTTCGGTGTCCGCTTTCCGGGAATACAATGTGCGGGCGCCTGAGAAAATCCTGCCGCAATTGATAAAGGGCTATGCGCTTACCGCCGCGGCCGAGCATACGACGATCGTGTCCGGAACCAAAATGTTTTTTGCCGAAAAGCTACGGGAATTTACCGCCGCCATAAAACTTGCTGCCGGAATTCAGATCGACGCATTCGCAGACCGCGAAACCGTCGTTCCCGGCGATACGTTCTCCATGAGCATAAAATCGTTCTTCGCGCTCAAAGAAGGCATTAAGGTTAAAGAATCAAAGGTCGTCACACCCGCGAAATGGGCGGTGAATGCCGCTGAAGCACCGAAGGAACCCGCTCAGGGTTTTTTCCGTCGCGAAACCGGCGACCACGCGGCTTATTTTACGATTGGTGTTCCCTGGGATGCAATACCGACGCAACCATACTGGCTTGCCGAACCGCGTGACGGAGACCTTTTTCGTTGGAAGGACGATGACGATCAAAGCGGCTTACCTCTACACTCGCCTGTAGCGTTCGCCGAGGTGAGGATGGACATTCTCGGCACCGAAATTGTGTTCAGCCAGCCCGTCGAATATCGCTATGCCGACGATACGCGGGGCGAGATCAGGCGAAATTTGGAAGTAGTTCCCAACGTCTCGGTCGAAGTCGAGCAATCGCTGCTAATAGTTCCCTTCAGTAACCGGCCGCAGTCGAAGCAGGTTGTTCTGAGCGTGACGAATCAATCGAACAAACCGGTAAGCGGGGCTGTTTCGCTGAAAATCAACTCGGGTGTCGGCTGGAAATACACCGCTTCATCCCGCACGTTCGACCTTAAAAAGAAGGGCGAGAGAACAACGGCCGTTTTTGACGTAGCGATTCCCGAAGGCACGAAAGCTGGGAATTATCAGATCGAGGGAAACGCGACGATCGAAGGGTCGCAATCGTCGTTGACGTTGAACCCGATCGCTTACCCGCACATCCAGACACACCGCACCTATCGGCGGGCAATGACGGCCGTAAAAGTTTTCGATCTTAAGGTGACGCCCACGAAGATCGGCTATATTGCGGGCAGCGGCGATCAGATGCCCGAGGCGATCAGGCAGATCGGCCTTGGGGTAGAAATGCTCGATGAAAAATACCTTTCTTCCGGCGATCTTTTGAAATTTGATGTGATCGTTGCCGGTATACGCGTTTCCGAGGTGCGGCCGGATTTTGCCGCGAATAATCAGCGCTTGCTCGATTGGGTGAAGAATGGCGGTACGATGATCGTCCAATATCAGCGGCCTTTGTACGCACAGCAGAATCTTACGCCGTTTCCGGCACAGATGGGACCGCGTGTTTCGGACGAGAATGCGAAGGTGACGATCCTGCAGCCGACGCATCCGATCTTTAATACGCCGAACAAGATCACTGATGCCGATTTTGAAGGTTGGGTGCAGGAACGAAATCTGTACAATTTCTCGACGATGGATGAGAAATACACCGGTTTGCTCGAATCGCACGACGCGGGCGAGCCGGAAAATAAAGGCGGTTTGGTCGTCGCCGATATAGGAAAAGGGAAGTACGTCTATTGCAGCTATTCGCTGTTTCGTCAGCTTCCGGCGGGTGTTCCGGGAGCATACCGGCTCCTTGCGAACATGCTCAGCTTTCGCGCCGGGAAGGGCAAAAAGGCTTGACACTCCTGAAATTTCCATTTAAGGTTCTTGGAGCGAGAGAATTCTCGCTAACGAAATGCAGACCGTACTTGTTTACAGCTATAGCTATTCTTATTTTACCTATCCGGTGAAACGGTTGAAGCCTGGTTTGCATTAAAAGATCCTAAAAAATACGAACCTAAACGAAGCCGTGTAACTGTATAGTTCACGGCGTTTTTGATTTTTCCGGAGAATTATGAGGCTTGAAGAGTTAAGAATTGAGACCGACGCAATCGACACCGAGATAATGGCGTTGCTGAATAAACGTGTTTTGCTGGCGGTTGAGATCGGCAGTACAAAAGCAAATGCGGGCATGCCGGTCGTCGATGTTGGCAACGCGATACGTATCCTGAACCGTGTCTCGCGTCTTAATGAAGGACTGATGAGAGCCGATACGGTCGAAGCGATCTTCCGCCCGATCCTCGAAGAATCCCGTCGCATCCAGCGGGAGGCGTCCGAAAAGCCCGCAGTGGTCGCCAAAAAGGTGTGCAAATGAGTTTGTTTGCGAGACAAGCGGTGGAACAATTGATGGGATGATCTCTATCCGATCACCGCCAACACGTCGCCCGCCGATACGGTCGAGCCTTCCTCTACGCGAATATCCTTCACGATACCGGCTTTCGGTGATTTTAGTTCGTTTTGCATCTTCATTGCCTCGACGACGAGCACGCCGTCGCCTTTTTCGATCGCGGACCCTTTTTCAACCAGGATTCGTACCACCTTTCCCGGCATCGCCGTTCGGATCTCGGCCGCTCCGTCGCCGTGTTCGGCATCGCGCCCCGTACCGCGTAGACGCTTGGGATCGATCAGCTTTATATCCAGCGAATGGCGGCCGATCTGTACCTGAAATGGGTCTCCGGCTTTCTGCTGCGGCGAGACGAATGCCTGAAAAATCTTGCCATCGTTTTTCAGCAGATATACATTCGGCTCCGGCTGCGACGCCTCAAGGTCATACTCGTGCCCGTCGACCGACGCAAAAACCTTTCCGTCCGCCTGCTTTATTTCGATCTCGTGTTTTTGATCGCCGATCTCGGCCTGGAATTTCATTCAGTTCGGCTAAAATCCTTTGTGTCACCATCCTGCTTGCTTCGAATACTGTTTTTATAACTGGTATCGCCGATCCGCCATAGCGCGAAGGCCACAATGACGCCAAAGATCAAATTTATCACCAAATGCGAGACTTTAAACGTAATCGAGTCGCCCCATAGCCAGTCCGCCCGCAAATTCGAGAGGAACATGCCGACGCCGAATAAAACAGAGGTTCGAACCAAAAAGAACCACTTTCCTTTTGCATGCGTGGCTGCCCAACGAGCAACATGTTTATCAGACATCTGATTTGTCAGTTTCATCACTTATATATCCGAAACGGCAAACAAGGAAGAAACGGGGCGGTCAAAACGGCCCTGCCGTCGATATCCACAATTTTTATGCCGAGGTCGATTCGTCTTTTACCTTATTCGGCTGCGGCGTAATTCGCAGGTAAGGTTTAACTTCCTTCCAGCCGGCGGGGAATTTCTCCTTCGCATCTTCATTCGAGAGAGACGGAACGATAATGCAGTCGTCGCCGTCCTTCCAGTTTACGGGCGTTGCTACGCTGTAATTCGCCGTCAATTGCAGTGAATCGATCACGCGGAGCACTTCGTCGAAATTGCGTCCGGTGCTTGCCGGGTAAGTGATCATCAGTTTGACCTTCTTGTCCGGGCCGACGACATAGACCGAGCGAACCGTAAAAGTGTCGCTGGCATTCGGATGAATCATGTCGTAAAGGTCCGCGACCTTGCGGTCGGCGTCGGCGATCATCGGGAAATTCACGGCCGTGCCCTGCGTTTCCTCGATGTCCTTTTCCCAACCGACGTGTGATTCAAGCGGATCCACGCTCAAGCCCATAATCTTGACGTTTCGCTTGTCGAAATCCGGCTTCATCCGGGCGGCCATGCCGAGTTCGGTTGTGCAAACGGGTGTGTAGTCCTTTGGATGTGAAAACAGAATGCCCCAGCTATCGCCAAGCCATTCGTGAAAATTGATCGTCCCTTGCGTGGTTTCCGCAGTAAAATCGGGTGCTTCGTCACCTAATCGGATAGCCATAATCGTGCCTCCTTTTTAATTTGTCCCAAAGTATATCAAATGCGATTGTCAATACAAAAAAACTTGTGTCTTTTCGATATGTATGTGCTCGTTTTAGCAAACTCAACTGAAGGATGGTTTCACGCAAAGACGCGAAGGGCGCAAAGGAGAAAGTAAGGACAGAAGAGTGAATCGACCGCATGCTATACAGCAGTTTGATCCAGTGATTCTTCGGCCATATTAGACGGCCTAAGGCGGAGAAGGCTTATTTTTTTCTCGTCTGCACGTAGAATCTCAACCTCAAGCCCGTGGACGCTCAATTTTTGGCCGACCTTCGGTATATACCCGGCCTCGCTCGTGACAAGTCCCGCGATGGTCGTAAAATCGTCGTCTTCTATTTCAAGATCGAAAAGCCGCTCGATCTTGTCGATATCGGTTGAACCAAGTACATCCCAGTAGCCGTCCTCACCTTCTACAATCTCGATAATTTCTTCCTGCTCGGTGTCTTCGTCTTCGATCTCGCCGACGATCTCTTCGAGAATATCTTCGACCGTAACGATTCCGGCGACACCGCCGTATTCGTCGATGACGATGGCGAGTTGGACATGATTGACCTGCATACTTTTCAGCAATTCGGCGGCCGATTTAGTTTCGGGAACAAAATATGCGTCTCGGAGAATTGTATTTATCGGCTGGTTTTCCTTATTTTCCACCCACGCCTGAAGCAGGTCGCGGACGTAAACCACGCCCTCGATGTTGTCGATGCTGTCACGATACACGGGAAGCCGGGAATATTTTTCTTCGATGATCAGATCGCGGGCCGCGATTATCGTCGAATCGATCGGAAGGGCGCATATTTCGGTCCGCGGCGTCATAATCTCCCCGGCCCGGGTCTCGTTGAACTCGACCATCGATTCGATCAATTCGCGTTCGTTTTCTTCGAAGATTCCTTCGGCCTCGCCAACCTCCATCAACGCCTGGAAATCGTCGGCGTTATCGTCGGACTTATCTTCGCTGGCATCAGGTGTGAAGGTGTAATCAAGCTTTAGCTGCTCCTTGGTTCGAAAAAATCCGGCGAACGGCTCGGTCACGAACGACGCGGCCGCGTACAGAGGGCGAACGAGCGGGAGCAGGAACAAGAGCTTCCGTTCAGGATTATTGCGAACAAACAACCGCGGCAGGATTTGCCGGAAGATAACGGTTGATGCCAAACCGAAGAGCAAAGCAAAGATCAGCAATGTCGCGTGACTCTCCGCAAATTGCAACACGATCAGCGTGACAAGCACGGTGACGCTTATTAGCAGAATTTGAATCGCGGATGAAAGCGCGAAACGAAATCGCGGACGGTTTTCGAGAATTTCGCGCAAGAATTGGGTCGAACGCGGCTTCAGCGTTTCTTCAGTATCCGTGGCAAGCCGCCGCAGGCCGAGGTCGGACAAATGAGAAAACGCCATATCGACGGTTGCCAAAAATACCAGAGCGATGAGAATAAACCCGGCGATAATTATCTCAATTTCCATATTCTGTCGAACTCAAATGGTATGTTTACGACACCTGAAAAGCAAGTCTATTGCCGAGCTAATGGTGCAGCGGAGGCTTCGTCCAACATCCATATAAGTTCTCCGTGGGCAGGCTTGACGCGTTGTGCAGGCAAATCGTCTGGGCGATATTCTCCTTCGAGCACATCTTTCAAGGTTTCAGCTTTTTCGCTCCCGGAAACAAGGAACATTATATTCGCCGCATTATTGATCAGCGGGAATGTCATGGTAAATCGGTACTCATCCATCTGCGGGACCCAGTTGGCGACGGCGAGTTTTTCGTTTTCGCGAAGAGCTTTTGTGTTTGGGAAAAGCGAAGCTGTATGACCGTCGAGACCAAGGCCGAGGAGAACAAGGTCCAATTCCGGAAGCACGCGATGCTCTTGGATTGTGTTTTCGGATGCTCCTTCTTCGGCGACGTCCCTCGCGGGATCGAGCACCGGATCAATAGCCATTTTGATCGCCAACTCGTACATCTCGGCTACGTCTGGGGGCGAGCCCAATTCGGTGATCCACGTGGTAACGTTCGATTCGTTTATCTGCAAAGGTTCAAACAAAGTTTCGCGGGCCATCCGGTAATTGCTGCGGGGATCGTCGTCCGGAACATTCCGTTCATCTCCGAAAAAGAAATTAACTTCTGGCCAATCTATTTTTGAAGTGTATTCGACGGAGGCGAGGAGCGAGTACAAAGCTTTCGGCGTCGATCCGCCGGAGAGAGCAACCAAAAACGAGCCCTTTTCGCGGATCGCTTTGTTCGCAATGCCGACAAAAATATCTGCCGCCTGATGGGCGAGAGAGGCTGAATTTCCGGCAATATGGATCTCAGGCATTGGTAACTACTTGGCGATGTTGGGGATCGAGTTTTTCCATTTTCGCCCATCCGCTTCAAGCAAGGCGTCGGCTTCTTTTGGCCCCCACGTGCCGGAGGCATAGTTCGGAAAATCGCGCGGCGGAATCGCGCTCCAGACATCAAGAATCGGCGTGACGATCTTCCAACTCGCTTCAACCATGTCGGCCCGCTGGAAAAGCGTCGCGTCTCCGATCATGCAGTCAAACAACAGGCGTTCGTAACCGGTGCTGATCTGCTCGCCGAAGTGATCGACATAGTTAAAATCCATATCGACGGCGCCGACATTAACTATCGGGCCAGGGATCTTGGCACCGAAATGCAAAGTTATTCCTTCGTCCGGCTGAATATGGATCTCGATCCGATTTGTCGTCAGACGCTCGACCGGTGTGTCGCGAAAAAGCACGAACGGCGCTTTTTTGAATTGGATGATTATGCTCGAGTGCTTTGCCGGCATTCGCTTGCCCGTCCGCACATAGAACGGCACGTCAGCCCAACGCCAATTGTCGATAGAGAGTTTGAGTCCAGCGTAAGTCTCCGTGGCAGAGTTCGACGGGACCCTTTCTTCCGACTTGTACGCCGCCACCGGTTTCCCGCTTATCTCGCCTTCGCCATATTGGCCGCGAACCGCTTTGTGCAAGGCGTCTTCCGGCGAAAATGTCTGGATCGCCGCGAGTATCTTCGCCTGCTCATCGCGGACGGCGTCGGCTTCGAAGGACACAGGCGGCTCCATTGCGGTCAGGGTAACTAGCTGAAAAATATGATTCGGGATCATGTCGCGTAAAGCACCGGCAGTATCGTAATAACCGCCTCGCAGTTCTACACCGAGCTTTTCGGCAACGGTTATCTGCACGTGATCGATATAGTTGCGGTTCCAGATAGGCTCGAAAATGCTGTTTCCGAAACGAAATACCAAAATGTTTTGCACCGTCTCCTTGCCGAGATAATGATCGATGCGATAGATTTGCCGCTCTTTTAATATCTTCAATAGATCCGTGTTGAGCTTCCGGGCAGAATCAAGATCACGGCCAAAAGGCTTCTCGAATATGAATCTCCGCCAAAGGCCATTCTCCTCTTTGCCGAGGCCGTTCTTGA
>JAYSON010000006.1:0-8756 GCA_043722725.1 Chloracidobacterium sp. | reverse complement strand
GGGACGACGACGATCATTGATTTTGCGGTGCAGACGAAGGGCGAATCGATGACCGCGGGCGTCGATGCGTGGCACAAAAAGGCCGAGGGCAAGACGGCGATCGACTATGGTTTTCATCTCATCACGACGGAGTTTGAGGACGGCGATGAGAAAGAGATGTATAAGCTGATGGACGAGGGTATCACTTCGTTCAAGCTGTTTATGGCGTATCCTGGCGTGTTTTTGGCGGACGACGCGACGATCTTTCGCGCGATGTCGGCGGCCGGAAAACGCGGCGGGCTGATCTGTATGCACGCCGAGAACGGCATCGTCATCAACGAGATCATCAAACGCTTCTTAGCCGACGGCCGCACGGCTCCGAAGTATCATGCTTTAACAAGACCCACCATTGCCGAGGCTGAGGGCGTTCACCGCGCCATCGCCATCGCCGAAATGGCCGAGTCACCGGTCTATATCGTTCACCTTTCGTGTACGGATGCACTGAATCAGGTGCGGCAGGCGAGAGATCGCGGCATTCCGGCCTTTGCCGAGACCTGCCCGCAGTATCTTTTTCACTCGATCGAAGATTACGGCGACGATTGGGACGGCGCGAAATACGTTATGACGCCGCCTTTGCGTGAAAAGCACAATCATGCCGAGCTTTGGAAAGGCCTGAAAATGGACGATCTGCAGGTAATTTCCACAGACCATTGCCCGTTCTGCATGAAGGAGCAAAAAGAGCTTGGCAAAGACGATTTCTCGAAAATCCCGAACGGCGCTCCCGGCGTCGAAAACCGAATGTCATTGGTCTACAACGGCGGTGTGGTCGAGCAGCGTATCTCGTTGAACCGCTTCGTCGAACTGACCTCGACCGCCGCCGCCAAAATGTTCGGCCTCTTTCCCAAAAAAGGCACCATTGCCGTCGGTTCCGACGCCGATATAGTCATCTTCGATCCCGAAAAAGAACACACCTTCGGCGTCGATGCCGAGCACATGAATGTCGATTACTCGTCGTACGAAGGCTGGAAGATGAAAGGCAAGGTCGAAACAGTCCTCTCACGCGGCCGGGTGGTTATCCAAAATGGCGAACACAAAGGGAAGTCCGGCGACGGGCAATTCCTGAAACGCGGCGAATGCGTAAAAGTCTAAGAAACTTTGCCGCAGATGAACGCAGATGACGCAGATAGATCTTCATACGCAATCAGACGGTTATGATACTGATTTATAGCTCATAACCGTCCGATTTCGTCCAATTGCCTCGCCGGTCTTCTCAGGTTCGACTAAACGTTAGAATTGTAGGTGACCTCTATAGGGGAAGTTTCCCGCTTCGACGTCGTCCTTCATGTCGTATCGACCTCTAACACCCTCGAATACTCCCGTTCCGCTGCCAGCTGCAATTGGATGTTGACAACGTCCAGCGATTTCTCCGACAAAGTTCGTGCAATCCCGGTACTTGGCCGTGAATACGTAGTTCGTCCTGAACGTGCCGGGCTGGCCATTGTACAGACCGACGAAGGTCTCGGTTCCCGTCTCAAAATAGGCCCCGCCCTGCGTGCATCGGGAGGTCTCGATGGAGGCGTACACACAACCTGTCAAGTTCCCTGTCATGGTGTAGGTATAGCTGGCCCCTAGGTCGGTACATTCTTCAGATCCGACATAGGTGCCGATCCCCGATATCTGCGTCGCTCCGTCGCGCGCCGGTAAGGGAGCTACGAAAACAGCACCGATGAGTGCGATTATCGTCAAAGTTGTAAGCGTTAAAGTTGTTATTCGTAGTTTCATGATTCTTAATCTCCTGTTAAGTAATTAAATTCGTTGTGGTTTTAGAGCTAAACTAGCCCGCCAAACAAGCAAGCGAGATTTGGGAGGAATGAGTCTCAAAAAAAACGTCCGTACAATAAAAATCTGGTAAGGCGGAATTTGTTGTATAATCTTTACACACCTTTTTTTGAATAAACCCAATTTTGGCTGAGTTGGATGGACGATGTTCACAAGATAACGAAGCTTCTTCGCAACTGGAGTCATGGCGATGTTCATGCGCTGGAGGAGTTGTTCCCGCTCGTTTACGATGAGCTTCACCGCCTGGCGCACATTTATCTTCGCCGCGAGCGTCCCGGACACACGCTTCAAACCACGGCACTTATTCACGAAGCGTACATTCGCCTTGTAAACCACCATGAAGGCAGTTGGGACAGTCGTGCGCAGTTTTTTGGATTTGCGGCGAAAATTATGCGCAATATATTGGTCGATCATGCCCGTGCAAAACAGAGCGAAAAACGCGGTGGGGATGCCCTTAAAGTCTCTTTCACCGATCGTGATGCGAAAACGCCGGAGATAGACCTTGACCTGATAGCATTGGACGAGGCCCTCGACCGGCTTAACGGCATCGACGACCAGCAGGTTCGTATCGTCGAGCTTCGATATTTCGGCGGCCTCTCGCTCGACGAGACGGCGGACATAATGAAGGTCTCCCGTGCGACGGTCGCACGCGACTGGAATGTCGCTCGCGCCTGGCTCCATCGCGAACTGACACGGTAAATGTCGAACGACAATTGGTCAAAAGTAAAAGAGATAGTTGATGCCGCGATTCGGCGGGAGCCTGATGAGCGCGCCGGCTATCTTGATGAGGCCTGTGCTGATGACACTGACGTTAGGCGCGAGGTCGAATCGCTGCTTTCGTCGTTTGGAAAGGCGGACGGCTTTATGGAAAAACCTGCTGTCGATCTAAACGCAGAGGCCGCGACGGTGGAATTGCAGGAGATGAGCGAGGGCCAGATGATCGGCCGTTACGAAGTTGTCAGCAAGCTCGGCGAGGGTGGAATGGGAGCCGTCTATCTTGCAAACGACGACAAGCTCGGGCGTAATGTCGCCATAAAAGTTCTTAACAAGAAGTACGAACGCAATGAGGAAAACGTAACGCGGTTCATTCGCGAAGCAAGGGCCGCGTCGGCTCTTAATCATCCGAATATCCTCACCATACACGAGATCGACGAATTCGAAGGTTCACAGCACATCGTCAGCGAATATATCAAAGGCAGGACATTGCGTGAGAAGTTCAAGGAAAAAGCTTTGCAGTTGTCCGAGGTTCTCGACATTTCGGTTCAAATCGCGAGTGCGCTGGCCGCCGCTCATGAAGCTCATCTGATTCACCGCGACATTAAGCCCGAGAACATAATGATCCGCCCGGACGGCTATGTGAAGATTCTCGATTTCGGCCTGGCAAAACTTGTCGAGCAAAAAAACAGATCGTTTCTCGGTCTCGAAGAATCGACCGCCATTCAAAATCCAACGGCAAAAGGCGTGATAATGGGAACGGTCAACTATATGTCGCCCGAACAAGCGAAAGGCGAAGATGTTGACGAACGCACAGATATTTTCAGTCTCGGCGTAGTGATTTATGAAATGATCGCGGGCAATACGCCGTTTGCGGGCGATTCCGTTTCTGAAACGTTCGCCAATCTTATAAACGCCGAACCGCAGCCGCTTGCCCGTTTTGCCGCAAATTTGCCGGACGAATTGCACCGCATCGTTTCCAAAATGCTTTGCAAAAACGCAAACGAGCGTTATCAAGCGATGGAGGATTTGTACGCGGATTTGAAGGATTTGCGGGAAAATCTGACATTCGACGAAAAATTGGAACGCTCCGCCGCTTCTGGTGAAGGGCTGACCGAAATTCAGCGAGGGACAACGGGCGACGCAAACAAATCGACCGCCAAAACATCGAGCACCTACCTTCCGTGGCACAAACGCTGGCCTGTTATCGCAGCGATCGCGGTGCTTTTGATGGGGACGATCGGCGGCGGCCTGTATTGGTTCCGGTCCGACGTCGCCCCGCAACAGCCGGAGATCAGATCGCTTGCGGTGCTTCCGCTAAAGTCGCTTGATCCGAACGACAACGCACTCGGCTTCGGAATTGCCGATGCGGTGATCAGAAGCATAAGCCAGACGGGTGAAATCATAGTTCGTCCGGCAAGTTCGGTTCGTCATTATCTGACCGAAGAAACGGACGCGATCACAGCGGCGAAGCAGCTGACCGTCGATGCAGTGCTCGAGGGAACTGTTCAACGTGTGGGCGACCGTCTTCGCATCGGAGTGAACCTCTTAAAAGCTGACGGTACATCTCTCTGGACAGACAGCTTCGATGCACAGATGACCGACGTTTTTGCCGTGCAGGACACGATCTCGCAGCAGGTCGCTTCACGGTTGAAGCTGCAACTGAACACTGGTAAACAGGCACGGCTCACAAAACGCTCGACTTCAAACCCGATCGCGTACGAGTTCTACCTGAAAGGCGTTTATAGCTTTGACCAGCGAGGCTTCGGAAAGGATGCAAAGTCTCAGAACGATGCCACGATCGGGTTGTTTAAGAAGGCTGTCGAGACCGAGCCGCAATACGCACTTGCACGTGCAAAACTTGGCGAGGCATATACCTGGCAGTGCGTTTTTATCGATACTGACGCGCAAGAAAAATGGTGTGAACTTGCCAAGGAAGAAATAAGGCAGGCCGGGCTGCTTGATTCACAACTTGCCGAAACGCATTTAGCTGCCGTATGGCTTTTATTTAGCGGTTACGGAGGTTATCAGATCGAGGCTGCGGCCAAAGAAGTTCTGAAAGCGCAGGAGATCGACCCCAGCATCGGTCATGGCGAACTTGCGGATATCTATATTCACCTCGGACTTGAAGACCTCTTCAAACGTGAATTTGAACGAGCTTTGGAAATCGACCCAACCAGCGAATACACGAAACGCGAATTCATGATCTCTTATGTGCTTCTTAATCGATGGGACGATTATCTGGAAATAAAGCAAAAGTACTTTCCGAATGAACCGATTCTTCCCGAATACTATTTGGCCAAGGGTGACATTGCAAAGGCTGCGCCGCTGATCGAAAAACGATTGGATCGCCTTCTCTTTGACCTCTATAAAACCGACGGGAAAGCTTTGTTGCTGGCTTTACAAGGTAACAAGCAGGCCTCTGAGGATCTGATACCTGTCATACTCAGCCAGATCGATCGGCGCCGGCCCGACTATCATCACATAACCTACGAATTTGCACAGATCTATGCAATAAACGGTAATGTCCCCGAGGCTGTGAAGTGGCTTCGCGAGACATCTGAAACCGGCAATCCATCGTACGAAATGTTCGGCCGCGATCCGTTCCTTGACAAGATAAGGCAGTCGCCCGAGTTCATCGAGCTTATGGCTGAATTAAAGCTTGAATACGACAAATACCGGAGCGAATTTAATTAGGATCGACCCATTGGGTATTGTCTAACTGGCCAAGACGTTCGATCGTCTTCGCGGCGATCCGCGATTCGCCGACCTCGTCCGTTGCTTCGGACTGCCGCAGTAGTTTACGCCTCGTGGTTATCGAAACGGCGAGCACATGGACAAACAATGCGACGGGCAATTCTTGGAACGCGGTGATGAGTTAAGATTTAGAGCATGATAAGTCGACTCGCCGAACGTGAACTAAAAACCAAATTCGGCACATTTAACGAGACTCTTTATTACGACGGCCAGTCAGAGTCGATCGCGCTTATCATGGGCGATGTCGCGGGCGGAGAAAACGTTTTTTGCCGAATTCATTCGGCCTGTATCGGCGGGCATGTTTTTAACAGCGTCGAGTGTGAATGTGCGGATGAGATGTCGGCGGCTCAAGCGGCAATCCAAGTTGCGGGAAAAGGCGTTATTATTTATCTAGATCAGGAAGGCAAGGGCAACGGGCATCTTGCTTTGATGAAGAGCATTCCTTTCAAGAAAGCAGGATTAAGCCAGAGCGAGGCATACGAAAAAGCAGGTTACAAAACGGATGCCCGCAGTTTTCGACCGGCGACTGAAATTCTGAATGAGCTGAAAGTTAAATCAGTTGTTTTGCTCACAAATAATCCGGATAAAGCAGATGATCTGCGAAGCGCGTCAATAATCGTTTCCAAAACAAAACCAATAACGAAAGCACCGAAGGTGCGGCTGTAATCCGGCCCGCGGCAACGCCGCAGGCGGACAAACAGACCGGCGAAGTGGTACTAACGGTGCGAAGTAAGATATATGATCGCCGAATAATTACGCCGCCGCGTTGCGGCTCATTATTAAACATGCAAACTTCCCGCGGCGATGTTGCCGACTATTTTAGCCTGCACCTTCGGTGCTTTATCGGATTTCTAGATCCGAAACAACCCTATTGGGCTGCCGGAGTTTCCATATATAAAGCTTCAAGCCATTTTCCGCCGCGTTTCACATAAACCGCTGATGAACGAACGTTCGCCGGTATTGTTTTCCCGCTGCACACGCCGTCCTGCATCGCCGTGTACGTTAGAAGGGCCGCCTCTTTGTTGAGCATGACGAACTTGAAATTATCAAGCGAATAACTTTTGACTTCGCAATCGCTGGCGGTGGATTTAACGGTTTGCGATTTATTCTCTACGCCTAGGGAATTGACCAACAAATAATTGTCCGTAAGATTCGTCTGAAACCAGGCAGCGTTTTTATTCTTCCACGCTTCCCAGCCCGCCTTTTCCAGAGCGATTATCCGCGTTTCAACTGAATTATTAGTGTCCTTCGACATCTTCGTTTGCGCCAATGTAGGGGATGATGCGGCGATTGCTATCATCAATATCATCATTATTTTCTTCATTTTTGTGTTCTCCTTATTTTTACCACGAAAAGATGCGGAACGTCATAAGATACTAATTTGATTTGTGAGCTTCCATGTCTATCTCGATCAGCTGTCCGGGTAATGCCAATCCTTTAACTTCGAGCCATGTGCCTGTCGGGAATTGCTTTTTATAGATGGAATTGCGGTAGGTTGAGACGTTGATAAACTCAGCCATATTCGTGGTGAATACGTTTTCTACTGTCACATCGTCAAAAGTGTAGCCATAATGTATTAAGATTTTTTCCAGGTCGCTATAACAGTTTTTCATCTGCTGCTCGAGACTGCCGGCAGCAACTAAATTTCCTTTATCATCCATACTCACGGCACCTGATATTTTCAGGTCATTGCCGATTTTGACAGCGTGCGTATAGCCGTATTGTTTTTCAACCTCGGGGCGTAAGCTGAAATACTCACGCGTTTCAGTTGGTGTCGTTGTTTTCTTTTTGTTCTCTTTTGGCTTTTGACTGAGGCCTTGTGTTGCAAAAACTAAGAAAACAAGCGTCATTAGCAAGATCAATTGCCGAGTAAATTTCATTCTTTTTAACATGTTTTTGCTCTACTTATTATAAATTGTTAAATCATGCAGCGGTAAATCCGCCGTCGATCATGTGAATCGAGCCGGTGCAATACGATGCTTCGTCGCTCGCGAGAAAAAGGGCGAGGTTCGCGACTTCTTCGTTAGTACCGTAACGTTTCAGGGCGATCAATTGCGAAAAACCTTCCCGCATTGCGTCCGGATCGTCCGGTGATAATTGTGTTTCGATCGAGCGTATCATCCGGTTATCGATCGGGCCGGGTCCAATGGCATTTACCCGGACGCCAAACGGCCCTAATTCAAGGGCCGCCGTTTTGACCAATCCATAGACGGCGTGTTTGCTGGCAATGTAAGGAGCTCCCGCTGGCACCCCGATCATGCCCGCGATTGACGAGATCGCGATGATCGAGCCGCCGCGCTTTTTCATTGGCTCGACGCAATATTTCATCGAGAGCCAAACTCCGACGACGTTTATACGTAGAACGTCTTCGAAGTTCTCAACTGTTTGGTCTTCGATCAAAGCAATTTTTCCTTCAGTGCCGGCGTTAGCGATCAAAATGTCCACGCCTCCAAAGGCCTTGATTGTTGCTTCGACCGCTGCCGCCGTTGCTTCTTCGTCTGCCGCATCAGCAACGAAATCTGCGAGTCCGTTGCCGGATGCCAATCTTTCGCGCGTGGCTTTCAGCTTTTCCGCCGAGCGCCCGACGAGCATAACGCTGGCTCCTTCTTCAAGGAACCGCTTCGCTGTCGCTTCACCGATGCCGCCGGTCGCTCCGGTAATGATCGCGACCTTTCCGTTCAATCTTTTCTGGCTCATATTCTGCCCCTCACTTGGGGATTCATCACGGAGAACACGGACAAATCTGAGGACGAAATTATGGTTGTAGATCATAACTCAAACTTCGCTCTGAATCACCTCAAAAAATCCGTGTTCTCTGTTAGTCTGTTATTAATATTCTTTACATTAACGCCTCGGCTCCAAAACGATTTGACGCGCCAGTCGGTTGCCTAAAACTTCCCGGATCAGCAGCCGGTCACGATAGCCCTGCATTTGTTTTTCATCATTGCCGACGACTGTTTGATTCAGGTTGTCCGCTTTGCCCAGATTGGCCTCATAGGTTGCCATATCTTTGTATTCGGTCAACAGCAGCATATTCCAGTCCGTGGCGCTGTGGGATTCGGTTTGGATTACCATATACGAAATGATCTGTCCGTCTTTTTTCAGGGCCTCTTGTTGTTTTTTCCAATCGGTGGCAATGTAATTTTTGTATGCGTTGTCCATTCCGGGCTTCATTGCGATAACACCGATGACCCAAACCGAACCGTCGCGATAAGGGCGATTGACCTGTGCAGATGCGGCAATGCTTATTGTCAGCATAAAAACGACGAGCGTAAAAACTAATATCAGATTGCGTTTCATGATTTTTCTCCTGTTGTTTTTTTTTAGAATTGGGAAATTTACTATTCGCCGATTCGCGTGCTCTGCGCGGCGATTTCCGTCCAGTGTCCTTTTCTATTGATAAAGGTCGCGGTTGTCATAAATTTACCGCCAAGGCTTTTTACGCCGGGCGCGTATTTGCTCGTGAC
>JAYSON010000005.1:0-4293 GCA_043722725.1 Chloracidobacterium sp. | reverse complement strand
GATGGCGGAAACGGACGATTCTGGAAGCGGCTGTCGGGCGGAACTTTCAGCAGCGAACTATTCGGTTTGTCGAGCGACGGGGTCGTTCCGGGTGATTACGACGGCGACGGCAAAACGGACCTGGCAGTCTTTCGCAACAGCGGAGGCTTCTTTGTTTGGAACTTCGAACCGAGCGGAACTGCCGGAAGTACGGTTGTTTCCGACACATGGGGTGTTACGGGCGACCTCACCGTTCAGGGAGATTACGACGGAGATGGTAAAACGGATTATGCGGTTTGGAGATCCGGTACGCCGGGCACGTTTTACATGATGACGGTGGGCACGAGATTCATTACTACGAAAGAATGGGGACAGACCGGCGATCTCCCGGCCGCCCGCTACAATACTTTCTGATCTTGTCTGAACAGAATAGCGAGAGGCCGAGAGCGATCCTGGCCTCTTTTCCAAAAGCTTGTAATTTCCTGATCCTGAATATTTTTTGAAACAGTGTTAGGTTTGCTAGCTTGAAAATGTTTTCGAGGCTTCGTTTCGCCCCACTCACTTAAAGGAGAATATATGTCCAAAAGAATTTTCACTATCCTTGCTCTCTCATTGGCCTTTACATTTTTTGAAACATCCGCGCTGGCGGCGACAAGTTTTACTGCATATCTTAGCGGCTCACAGGAGGTTCCGATCAACGCTTCAACCGCGAAAGGGTTTGGAACCGTCACGCTGAATGATGCCGAAACTACCATCACCGTTTCGATGTATTATGGTTCGGCGACCGCTCCGCTTACCAGCAATGTTACGGGTGGTCACATTCATGGACCCGCTGCGGTCGGCGTTAACGGCCCTATAATTTTCAATCTGGCACCGGCTGGCGGGGCGGCATTCGGGTCGGTGGCGAACGCCAGTTTTGCCATTACGGCCGCACAGGTTGCAAACTTAAAGGCCGGACTGTTTTATTTGAATGTTCATACTGTTAACAATTCGGGCGGCGAAATTCGCGGGCAGCTTTTAGTTCCGCGATCCGTAGTCGATTTCAGTGGCGACGGACGAACTGATTTTGTCGTTGTAAGAGCGGCCGGCGGTACGGGCTCTCAGTTAACGTGGCTGACCAGTTTTGCCGGCGGAAATCCATTCTCGTCGCGTGAATGGGGTATCAGTGGCGATCTTGTTCTTACCGGCGACTATGATGGCGACGGCATAGATGACGTTACAATCTATCGTGCGTCGCAAGGGACGTTTTATATTATTCAGAGTGCAACGCTTACGATGCGAATCGAACAATTAGGGCAGAGCGGGGATAATCCAAGAATCGTCGGCGACTACAACGGCGACGGCCGCGATGACCTGGCGGTATATCGATCCGGAGCGCAGAGCACATGGTTCTACAAAACATCGCCATCGGCGCTGTTCACGGCGGTCAACTGGGGACAAACAGGGGACTTCCCTGCTCCCGGCGATTTTGACGGCGATGGTAAATCGGACTTTGTGGTACAACGCACGGAAGGCGGGAACGCACGATTTTGGAAAAGATTATCCGGTGGAACGTTCAGCTCCGAATTGTTCGGTTTGGCGAGTGATTTGGTTGTTACGGGTGATTACGATGGCGACGGCAAGACCGACATTTGCGTCGTAAGAAACAGCGGCGGATTTCTCGACTGGCATTTCGAACCCAGCGGAACTGCGGGAACAACTGACGTCGTTGATACGTGGGGAATTTCAGGCGATCTCACTGTTCAGGGAGATTACGACGGCGATGGTAAAACCGATTACGCCGTCTGGAGATCTACCGCACCGGCGACTTTTTACATGATGACCGTCGGCACGAGATTCATTACCACTAAAGAATGGGGGCAAATCGGGGATCTTCCCGCTGCACGCTACAATACTTTCTAAGCAGCTTCGATTCGAGCTCTTGATCTGCGAGGTTGGGATTTATTTCCCAACCTCCTTTTTGTTTGGCAACATTCGTGTCGCTGCAAACCCGTCTGTGTCGATCGCCATCATCTTGATCGCAAAGCGCTAAAAAATGATTTCACCGAATCGCAGTTCCTTTGAAATCATCTTTTACTACCTTATCTTTAAAATCTAGATGTACTTTCCAACAACCTTTGCGATAGCGTCACGAGAGACCGCACCGACTATTCGTTCCTGTTCTTGGCCGCCCTTGAAAAGAATCAGCGTCGGGATACCGCGAATGCCGTATCGCTGCGGCACATTTTGATTGTCATCGACATCCATCTTAACGAAAGTTGCTTTACCGCTATACTCTTCGGCGACGGCTTCTACCGAAGGAGCAATCATTCTACAAGGCCCGCACCACTCCGCCCAAAAATCGACCAACACCGGCTGATCAGAGCCTAACACAACAGTCTCAAAATCTGTATCTGTAACTTCTTTAGCAAAATTTCCCATCTCTATCTCCTATATCATTGCAAAATTATAACTTAGCCTCAAAACAATCCGCAAAACCTAAATTGATAAACCCTCGTTTCGGCCAAATTGTTCCATAAACAGGTTTCGCCGTCTTTTGTTGGCCGCAAAATTTTTACATATCTTGCTTCATGTTTTTAACTGTAACTTATATTGTTACAGATGTCAAAGTAAAAACCCCTATCGCGCGATCAGATCTCTACGGCTTTAATCAGGCAGCATTTGCTTTGGCTAACGTCGCCTTCAGCGTGATATTAGTCGCGGCAAGTGCTTTGCTGATCGGGCAAGCATGTTTTACTTCTTCGGCGACAGCGGCAAACGTTTCCTGATCAATCCCGTCAACATCGGCACTTGTCTCCAAATCGATGCGGTTGATCTTAAAGCCGCTTTCGTCTTTGCCAAGAAACACTTTAGCTTCGGCCTTAACGTTTTTTGCTGGCGTTCCCTGCTTCTCAAGCGTCGCGTTGAGCGCCATTGCATAACACCCCGCGAGCGATGCTCCGAGAAGCTCTTCGGGATTTGTTCCCGGCTCATCTCCCATTCGAGTTGCAAATGAGAACGCTCCGTTGAACATTCCGCTTCCGAGAGCGATATTGCCTTCGCCTTCCATTAGGCTGCCGTTCCATTCCGCCGTTGCTTTTCTCTCTGCCATTTCGTTTACCTTCCTTTTAATTTAAGATCGTTAACGTCTAAAATCGTATATCAACCCTTCCTTCGAGTATTTCTCGTTTCCGAATATATGCGGATAATGCTTATTCAGTTCATCTAAATACATCTCGTAAGGAAGATCTGAAAAAGCACCGTAATCGTGCAGATACTCCATAAACACATTGCCGGATTTATCGAATTCCTGAAAGATCGAGTCCCGTGTTCCGTCGAATTCAAGCGGCTCTACCCCAAGAAAATCGCAAAGCTTTTTATTGAACGCCGGCGTCGCCTTCCGCCATTTGCCCTCCAAAAGCATCTCCGCCGCACCATGAAAAACGAGATAATCCTTTTCCAACACCTTTTCCAGCCGGTCGGTCGCGATATGATTTCGAACGATGTAAAAACTCAACCGGCTCGGAATTCCAACCGCTCGGGTCGAGGCCGCCAGCAATACGGCCTTTTCAACGCAATACCCGCGCGTCCGTGTTAGCAACTTACTAGCCTTTAATCCCTCTCGGCGGAGATCAAGAACATAAGGATCGTACTGAAATCCATCGCGAACCGCATAATACAGCTTGACCGCCTTTTCCGTGTCGGAACTCGCACCGGCCGCATGCGCGGATGCAAATGCGCGAACCGTTAGCTCGTCGGAATCCAAAAACTCGTTGGGCTGCAGATATTCATCCATAAGATGCGCAACTGATAAGGATTTTTCTACCGTCCGCACTCGGCGTAAATTAGTCTACTCCAGCGCCCACATTAGAACGGATGAAGTGGTGGAGCGCAGGAAACGCGCCTGATCCGACTACTTTACGCGTTCACCGATTTCATCATCGCTTCCGGATATCTCAGTCCGGCCGCCGCGTCTTTCGGAAACACATCATTTATCTGATCAAGATCGCCCTCTGACAACTCAACGCTCACGGATTCGGCATTTTGTTCCAGATATTTACGCCGTTTCGTTCCGGGGATCGGCACGATATCGTCGCCCTGAGCGAGCGTCCACGCCAACGCGAGCTGCGATGTAGTAACACCTCTTTCTTTGGATATCTCCTCAATCTTACGAACCAACGCGATATTCTTTTCAAAATTGTCTCCCTGGAAACGTGGAGAGTGCCGGCGATAATCGTCTCCGGCAAGGTCCTCGAATTTCTTTATCTCGCCCGATAAAAATCCTCGGCCGAGTGGTGAATACGCGACAAACCCTATTCCCAGTTCGCGGCATGT
>JAYSON010000004.1:0-7494 GCA_043722725.1 Chloracidobacterium sp. | reverse complement strand
ATAATTGGAACGCTTGTCGGTTTGGAAATACCGCTGCTGATGCGGATATTGAAGGACGAACTCGATTTCAAAGATCTCGTCTCCCGCGTGCTGGCGCTTGACTATGTCGGAGCCCTCGTCGCGTCGCTGTTGTTTCCACTCGTTCTGGTGCCCAAGCTCGGCCTCAACCGCACTTCTTTGCTGTTCGGCATGCTCAACGCGGGAGTCGGGCTTTGGGCAACGTGGCTGCTTGAGCCGTTGATCGCGAACCGCAAACTGACGATCCTCCGTGTAAAAGGTTTTATAGTTCTGGTTCTGCTCGGCATCGCTTTGATCAAGGCGGACCGCCTGACCACGCTCGCCGAAGACGGGCTATTCATGGACAACATCGTCTACGCGAAAAGCTCGCCTTACCAGCGGATCGTCGTAACGAAAGGCAAAACTGGATACGCATTGTTCTTGAACGGCAACCTCCAATTCAACTCATTCGACGAATACCGTTATCACGAAGCTCTCGTACATCCGGCGTTTGCTGCTTTTGGCAGCGAGCCGAAACGCGTTCTGGTTTTGGGTGGCGGCGACGGATTGGCACTGCGTGAGATCCTAAAGTATAGCTCGGTCGAATCGGTACATCTCGTCGATCTCGATCCCATGATGACCGGCCTTTCGAAGGCCTTTCCCGCCTTGGCCGAACTCAACCATAACTCATACAACGACCCGCGGGTGACTATTACTAACGGCGATGCATTCGTCTGGATGGACAATAATAAGGACGAACCGTTCGATATCGCCATTATCGATTTTCCCGACCCTAATAATTTCGCTCTCGGCAAACTGTACTCGACACGCTTTTACAATCTGCTGAAACAAAAGCTAAAACCGGACTCGGCAGTCGTAATCCAATGCACTTCGCCGCTGATCGCCCGCAAATCGTACTGGTCAATCATAAAGACGCTCGAATCCGTCGGTTTTACGGTCAAACCATATCAAACTACTGTTCCAAGCTTCGGCGTTTGGGGTTATGCCCTAGCGAAACTTCAGCCGTTTGAAACGCCGAAATTGCCTCCGCCCGGCATTGAACTCAAATTCCTGAACGAGAACTCATTTGCATCAATGTTCGACTTTCCAAAAGACATGATGTTGCCCGATGAGGAGATCGAGATCAACCGGTTGGACAACCAGGCGCTTGTTAGATATTACGAATCTGAATGGCGGCGGTTTGAATGACCTTCGGAGTAACTGATAAGTGATAACTAATAGGTGATAACTTAAGAAAGATGGGAGATATTTTACAAGAAAAATCGTATAAATTTGCTTTGCGAATCGTGAAACTAAGTCCAGTATTTGAATGATGAACGACACGAGTATGTTCTCTCGAAAAAGATACTTGATTCAGGAACAAACATTGGATTGCTTATCGAAGAAGGAAAACAAGGTGAAAATCGAACTGATTTTATACAGAAGTCTTCGGTTGCTAATAAAGAAGCATTCAAGTCCAATTTTCTGTTGCGGCTATGTAAGAGACGCAGATCACATTAGGCAATTGCAGTCCGAATCTTTGATCGCGGATTGCGAAGAATTGCAGAAACTGCTTATTACCTCTTTGAAGACCCCTAGACGAACCGAATAGCGTTATCAGTTATCACCTATCAGTTTTCAGTTATTACGAAGAATGAAACTTACCCGACGAGAATTATTGATCGCATTTCTGGGCGCTCCATTTGCAATGGCGGCGTGCCGCGAGAATGTTTCGCGTCCGTTTCCAGAAGGTGAGATCGTAGGTCAATCCGCAAATCTCGGCCATATTCTCCGCGAAAACCGAACTTTTGAAGTGCCAGCCAACAATTGGCAAAACGTAAAAGTGGCGATCATCGGCGGAGGTGTTGCCGGACTTTCGGCAGCGTGGAAATTATCAAAAGGGAATTTTAACGACTTCATTTTGCTCGAATTGGAGAAGGAGATAGGCGGAACATCTCGGAGCGGTTCGGCACAGCCTGTCGGTTATCCGTGGGGAGCTCATTACCTGCCGGTGCCGTTTCAGGAAAATATTGAGCTGATCTCGCTGCTTGTCGAAATGGACCTAATAGCTGGACGCGGCGCTAATGGTGAAATTCTAGTCAAGGAACAATATCTTTGCCGCGATCCCGAAGAGCGCGTCTTTTACAAGGGCCGCTGGTACGACGGGCTTTACCTGCACGCTGGCGAGAGCGAGGAAGACAAACGCCAATACGCCGAATTCCAAAAACAAATCGACTATTGGGTAAATTGGAAGGACGCGAAAGGAAATCGGGCGTTTGTTGTGCCGTTGGCAAGTTGCTCGAACGACGCTGAAGTGACTGCTCTCGATAAGGTCACGTTCGGTGAATGGCTGCGGCAGAAAGGATTTAATTCCGAGAGATTGATCTGGTTTTGCGACTACGCCTGCCGCGACGATTACGGGCTTAAGTTTGATCAAACGTCCGCCTGGGCCGGTCTATTTTATTTCTGCTCGCGTATCCGTAAAATTGGCGATGAATCGCAGCCGTTTATAACCTTCCCCGAGGGAAACGGGCGGTTCGTTGATCATCTTTTCGACAAAGTTAAATATAAAGTTCGTAAGGATCACATGATTGTGTCGATAATTCCCGGCGAAAAGAGCGTCGATGTAATTTCTCTGAATGGAAACGAGCTACGCGGATTTCATTGCGAACAAGTGATCTTTGCATCGCCAATGTTCACGGCTCCGTACGTAATTCGCGGCTTTGCGGATAATGCGCCGTTTGCGGCAAACGAGTTTCAGCACAACGCATGGTTCGTCGCAAATCTCTTTTTGAAGGACCGGCCAAAGTCGCGGTTTGCGAAAGATTTTCCGCTTGCGTGGGACAATGTGCTGTACGAAAGCCCGTCGCTTGGCTACGTAAACGCGACGCATCAAAAAGGAATCGACTACGGCCCAACGGTCTGGACGTATTATTACCCGATGTGCCACGAAGAGAACGGATGCACCAAGCTATTCAACTACGAATGGCGCGACCTGGCCGATGTCTGCCTGACGGACATGGCCCGCGCCCACCCGGAAATCTATGACCTGACGGAGAGAATCGATATAATGCGTTGGGGCCACGCAATGATAAGCCCGCGGCCAAACTTTATCTGGAGCGGCGTCCGCGAAAAAGCGATGAAGCCGTATCGCAACATTCACTTTGCCCACACCGACTTAAGCGGCATCGCATTGTTCGAAGAAGCGTTTTATCACGGTCTACGGGCCGCTACGGAAATCGTTTGAAAGTACTATCACTTTTTGCTATCATATGAAACTGAACCGCAAACGGACGAAATTGGTCGAATCAGTATTTGCGGTTGCGACACCGGCGAATATCAAGTTTGCAAATGTTGAGAAACTGCTGCTGTCGATAGGCGCGACAAAGCTTGAAGGCAGCGGATCGCGAGTTGGTTTTGTGATGCCGAATGGATTGAAATGGGAAGCGCATCGGCCACATCCTCAAAAGGAAGCGAAAAAATATCAGATCGAGTCGTTGCGCGACTTCCTGAGCAAGTTGGAGATAAGTGATGAGTGATCTAATGGAATACAAAGGTTTTAAGGCTCGAGTTGAATATTCAGCGGATGACGAGGTTTTTTTTGGCAGACTTCTCGGCATTGAAGACATTGTGACCTTCGAAGGAAAAACAGTCCGCGAATTGAAGAAAGATATGAAGCAAGCCGTTGATTTTCATATTGAGATCTGCGAACGAAGCGGTAAGGCCATTAATAAAACCTATTCAGGCAAAGTCCTATTTAGACTGCCGTCCGGACTCCATGCAAAGATCGCCGAAACCGCCGCCAGAAAAGGCAAGAGTATCAACGAATGGGGAAAGGAAGTCCTGGAAACTGCGGTTAAGGCTTAAGAATACCAACACGTGTCTCCGATTTTATGCAAAAACTTCCAAAATGGTCGGAAAACATCTTCTTGAGTACCAGGGAGAAGCTGATAATCATGGTACGAAAATAAATTTTATTTCATGGGGAATTAAGAATCCCGATGATTTTGTTCAGACAACCGAAGGCTTCGAAGGGACTGAAAGGGAGAAGATCTGTGGACTTTTAGCATTTGCCGCTACGGATGGTGGCGCCGACAAAGCCTTTGAGGCGGCGTTCCAAGAGTACGACACGGAATGTTTCCGAATTATGAGAGCCGAGATCGCTGAGAATCGCGAATGGCAGCAACGATTGAAAACTCGTCCGAACCAATAACTTCGGACCGGTGGCTGTTTTCGAGAAATATCGACCTATCGGTCTTTCTCGGAAGTGCCGTCATGTCTTTACTGCTTCTCGCGGTCGGCTGGCGGCTCGGAATCCTGAATGAAGAATCGCCCGACTGGACGTGGATCTCGGCCGTGCTGCTGATCGACGTGGCGCATGTCTGGTCTACGAGTTTCCGCGTTTATTTTGATGTCGAGGAGTTCAAGCGGCGATTCTGGCTTTACTTGCTCGTGCCGGTTTTCGGATATGCGGTTGGGCTAGCGTTGTATTCCGAGGGCGAACTTACCTTTTGGAAGGCTCTGGCGATCGTCGCCGTTTTTCATTTCGTCAGGCAGCAGTACGGCTGGGTTGCATTGTACCGAAGGAAGCTTGGCGAGACGGAACGCTGGACGTGGTGGATCGATGCGGCGGCAGTATATCTTGCGACCGTTTACCCGCTCGCGTTTTGGGTGACGAGCCTCCCGCGAAATTTCAACTGGTTTATCGCGAACGATTTTTTCGAACTGCCCGACCTCGTCGAAATAATCCTCTTTCCGGCTTATGTGTTGGCTCTCACGGCGTACTTCGCCAAATCAATCTATCTTTATTTAGCAAAAGGCTTTCTGAACATCGGCAAAGACATCGTTGTTGCGACCACTGCCGTTTGCTGGTACGTCGGCATCGTGGTTTTCAACTCGGATTATGCGTTCACGGTGACGAACGTAATCATCCACGGCGTACCGTATTTCGCGCTGATCTATTTCTACGCAAAGGCCCGGCGCGAAGCGACCGGCCCGGTTTACCGCAAGTTATCGCAAAATTGGATAATATTTCTCGCCTCGCTCTGGGCCCTCGCGTATATCGAAGAACTCTTCTGGAATCGCGGCGTTTGGCATGAAAAAGATTGGCTTTTCGGTTCATACTGGGATTGGACCGTCTGGAAGCTTTATCTGGTGCCGCTGCTCGCCGTACCGCAATTGACGCATTACATTCTCGACGGCTTCATCTGGCGGCGCAAAAGCAATGCTAATTTTCGAATCGCCGGATGATCGTTTTACCGCTGCAAATAACCGACTTCCAAGCCGTCAAATTATGCTAAATTAAGGTTGATGATCGAGATTGCGCAAAAATTGAAGCGGGTGTTTCAGCCAGGCACGATGCTTTTGTGCGCCGTTTTTTTAGTTTCCTGCAAAAGCTCCGGCGGTATCGATATTTTAGGTCCGTCGGATGAAACCGCCGAGGCGGCAAACATCGTTATCGACGCCAACAAAGACCTGAAAGAGATCAAAGTCCTTTACGAAAGGCACGAGAACAAGCGCGAAGAACTCAAAAAAGCGATGTTGGCGGACGATACGGCCGCGGTGAAAAAGATCTCCGAGGATGTCGTCTATATCATCAATGACGGGGCCAAATTCGGAAAAAGCGCTCTGGACAAAATTGACAAGGCTCGCGAGATGAACATAAACGCCGACTACGAAGAATATTTGCGGTTGAAATCCGAAGCGTTGAAAAAGCAGCTTGAAGCCTTTGAGCAATACCGGCAGGCCGCACGAAAACTGAAGGACAATTATGATCCGAAAAATGATCAGTTACGTTTAACAGTGACGCAAGAATTCAAGGAGCGAAGCGACAACTTCCAGAAGTTGATGGAAAAGTCCCGTGATTACAGCAGCGAGGCAAATGAATTGGCTAAAGAGGCAATGAAAAAGCAGCAAGGCCCATAAAAAAATCATAAATACAAAAAGGCAGGAGCCGATCGAGCGGCCCTGCCTTTTCTACACGGTTAACACATTATTCAGATAACGCGTCCCGGAACTAACAATTGATTCAACGGCACCGGAGTCGTTGGTGTGGCAGGCGTTGCAATTTTGAACTTGCCGGGCGTAGGCGGAACATCGGATGCATCCGGAGCTTCCGGGAATTCAAAGAATGTGTTGAACCCGCCCTTTACTTCCTCAGGCGTGACCGAAATGGTCTGCCGATTGCCGTCGCGAACGATCGTTAGCGTTACGCTTCCATCCTTCTTTTCGCCGATCGTACGGATCAGGTCGAGATCGCCTTTCACCGCTTTGCCGTCGGCCTCGACTATGATGTCGCCAGCCTTCAATCCGGCTTTGGCGGCCGCCGAATTATCACGCACATTGTTTATCATGGCTCCGCCCTCGACACCGAAGTGTTCGGCCAACTGTTTCGTCAGCGACGTTATACCGATGCCGATCTGACGGCCCGAAGCACCACGAGAAATTTGCACATCCCGGTCGTCACCCGGATAGGTGCGAAACAAAGGCATCTCCGTCATAGGCGGCAGATTTGGCATTTCGGCCATCGGCGGCATGGAAGCCATCGGCGGAAAAGCGAGCCTGCCCGACCGACCGGGAGCCAAAGTGCCAAAAGCTCCGCCTTCGAATTTTGGTGTCGGGCGCTTGCCGAGCGTTACGTTTAATTCCCGCTCATTGCCGCCGCGAAGCACCGAGATACGCGCCTGATGATCCGGTGCGATCTCACCGATCATGCGTGTAAGCTTGCGAACGCTGGTGACTTCTTCGCCATTGAATTTCAAGATGACATCGCCGCTCTGCAATCCGGCGCTCTGGGCGGGCGAGCCGTCCATGACCTTTTCGATCGCAACGCCGCTAACTTCACGCAGGCCGAATTTGCCAAAGTTCTCTTTAGTGACTTCGGTCGTTTCAACGCCGAAATAACTTCCGCCGCCATCGAACGCCCAGGAGAAGGCACGGACCGCGTTGTCCTTATCCGGTTTAGGGTCAGGCGTTTGCCCGTAGGCCGCCAAACCCGCAGTGATTCCCAACAAAATAAAAGTAAATGATTTGCGCAACATAGGGCCTCCAAATTGTCTGAGATTTGTTTGAATAGATCTGTTTAGTTAGCTATTACGCTGTCTATTATCGATTGGTTGCAATGAACTGTCGAAAAGGTTGCACAACGGAAGCTGCCCGACGAAAAACGCGATTTGGATAAACGGTCCTCATTCCAGCATAAAGACAACGAAAATTTTGCCTTCAATTTTGATCTTACCCACAGCAAACGTAACCTGTCGTGGAAACATAGCGTTTGGGTAGATCGTTAGGATGGTTGGTTTCGAGAGAGGAGAATGTTCAGAGCAGGTCCATCACCTTAATTTTTCAAGCCGATCGGCGGCGGCCGCAAGCGTTTCGTCCTTCTTGCAGAAGCAAAATCGGACCATCTGCGAACCCATTGTCTTGTCGTGATAAAACGACGAGCCTGGCACGACAGCTACGCCGATCTCGCGGATGAGATGTTTTGTGAACTCGACA
>JAYSON010000003.1:0-7436 GCA_043722725.1 Chloracidobacterium sp. | reverse complement strand
TCTGTCTGACGGGCGGAAAAGCGCAATGTCGGCACGTCCGTCACCGTCAAAGTCGAAGGCCGTTCGATTTGACGGTGTCGGAGTAGGCGTTGGCGTTGGCGTTGGTGTGGGCGTCGGTGTTGGTGTGGGCGTCGGCGTTGGTGTAGGAGTCGGTGTCGGTGTCGGTGTCGGCGTCGGCGTCGGCGTCGGTGTTGGTGTAGGAGTCGGAGTTGGCGTTGGTGTAGGCGTCGGTGTTGGTGTAGGAGTCGGTGTCGGTGTCGGTGTTGGCGTCGGTGTTGGCGTCGGCGTCGGCGTCGGAGTTGGCGTCGGTGTTGGCGTCGGCGTCGGAGTTGGCGTCGGGGTTACATCGTCGTTTGTGATGGTTAGCACGGCTGAGTTTGGAGTGCCGATGGTTGCGCCGATGGGCGTTGAGAGGGTGAGATTGACGGTTTCGTTGGTTTCGACCAGAGACTCGTCGCAGATCGTGACGATGAACGTCTGGCTCAGAACGCCCGCATTAAAGGTAAGCGTTCCCGAAGCGTTTATAAAATCAATACCGGCCGTGCAAGCCGGGCCGCCCATAGCCGACCCGTTGCTAGTCGCGAATGCGACCGAATCGACGCCCTCGCTGCCCCCGGTTCGAGTGACAGTAATTGTCGCCGTCCCGCCATTTTCTACTATTGTGTAGGTCGGTGAGCTAAATTGCAGAACCGGCTGTATCTCGAATGCTCCGATATCCGATCCGTCACCGCCGCTGGCATTCGTAATGCCCGGATTATCGACCGGCCGCGTTTGCTGACGCTGGTCGGCTGTCGAACCGGAACTTTCGCCTTTGTCTACCGCGGGACTGCCCGCTAAAAGAGCGTGTGTAAAAGTCATTCCGCCGTTGTCCTGCAGAGGTCCGATGAGCGGATCTTGGCCGGTAATATTTGTCGAAGTGTCGCCCGTGAAGGTTGCTCCCGTTGTGTTTCTTATAAGATTGAAGCCGTTTGAATTGATCGTGCCCAAAACATCGGGCGATGTTCCCCCGTTTGCGGTGTTGTTAGCAATGATCGAATTGCGAAGATTGACGGGATTAGTCGCGCTTGCGCGTTGAAGTCCGCCGCCGTTAATTGTTGCCGTATTCCCCGATATTGTCGAATTGGTGATGGTGAGAATTGATGTTGATACGCCCGACGCGTGGATGCCGCCGCCGTTACGCCCGGCTGTATTGCCGCTAATGGTCGAATTAGTGATCGTTGTCACTGCGGACCCACTAATCCCGCCACCGTCGCCCGCTGTGCCCATTGCCGTGTTACCGCTAATGGTCGAACCGGAGATGGTTACCTGACCTATTCCCTCAAGATGAAGCCCACCGCCGGTGCCGGTCGTATTATTGTCCGAGTTTGAAATGTTGTTTGAAATGGTCGAATTTGTAATGGTCAAAAAGGGCGGTCCGGCTGAAGTATTCGGTTGATAATAAATTGCGCCGCCTTCTTTTGTCGACGAGTTTCCGGTTAGCACAGAGTTGTTGATCGTGAGCTGGCCGCTGCCCTGAATAGAGATGGCACCGCCGCGTGAATCTTGTCCGGTAGATGTTGTCGTATTTCCGGTAAAGGTCGAACCGTTAATTGTCATCGTGCCCGAGCTCAGTCGGATCGCACCGCCTTCTGCGCCGCCTATTACAGTGTTATTCAAAAAGGTCGAATTGGTGATTATTGTGGACGCCGCACTGCTGGAAATTGCGGCACCGCCGGTTCCGTTGACGCCCGGAGCCGTATTTATGTTGTTTGAAAACGTGCAGTTAATAACCGTAAGTGCTTCGGTGCCGCCGTTGATGGCTCCGCCGCTGCTGTTTGTATTCGCAATAAATGTCGAATCGCCAACGGTCAGAGTGCCGCCGTTTGAGATAGCTCCGGTTACAGCCTGCGTAAATGTTATTCCCGTTATCGTCGTTATCTCGCCCGCGCTGGTTGTGAAAATTCGGACGAGATTGTTGCCGCTGACGGTCAGCAGGTTCGCGCCGGGGCCGGTTATCGTCAAAGTGTCGTTGACGCCGTTAATGGTCAAAACCGTCGCCAAAGTGATAGTCTGCGGCGAGTTAAACAACGAATCAAACACAATGTTGTCCGCGCCCGCCAATGCGTTTGCGTCTGTAATCGCCTGCCGCAAGCTACCGGCGCCTGTGTTGCCTGTATTTGAAACGGTAAATGTCGCGGCCGACGCGTTTATTGCCGACGCGGCAAGGAATAAAATAGCGATGGTTAAAGTTCTGCGAACGAGATTTGCGGTTGCGGTCATTATCTTTCTCCTTACTTTCGATTGAATTTTGATCTCTTGCTTCTATATGCGTAGGAACTCTGAAAAGTCAGCCAAATTTTTTGAAATAATCTTATTTTTATTAAAAACGAGCGTGATCGCCGACTGGAGCGCGGACGAAAATCGCTTTGCGCCGGCGAAAATGGCGCTCGCGCTCTAATCGTTTTTATTCCAGTCCGACAACTAAATATGCGTTAAAACTCGCCGAAGTCGGTCAAGATTTTAGAAAGTTTCTTTTCGCGGCGAAATAGGCTAGAATTCGAATTATCGGACTCTCTAAAATCACAAAGTCTTTATGAGTGAGAAACCAGCTTCGGAAATTACCCGGATTTTGCAGGACTGGAATGACGGGAACGAAGGCGCGAAGGAAGAGCTTTTGCCCTTTGTTTACGAGGAATTAAAGCGCCAGGCTCGCATCATGATGTCGTCCGAGCGCTCAAACCATACGCTGCAGCCGACGGCGCTTGTTCATGAGGCATTTCTCCGGCTGGATCATCAGGCCGGGATCGACTGGAAAAACCGGAGTCATTTTTACGGCATCGCCTCTCGGCTGATGAGGCAGATTTTGATCGATCACGCCCGCCTCCACGGAACCGCAAAGCGTGGCAGCCACACCATCCATTTTTCGCTTGACGACGTGCAGATACCGATCGAGGATCGGGCCGATTCGCTTCTCGTGCTGGACGAGGTGCTCGGACGGCTCGAAGAATTCGATGAGCAGCAGGCGAGAATCGTCGAGATGCGTTTTTTTGGCGGTATGAGCCAAGCCGAGATTGCTGAGAGCCTGGATATTTCCGAGCGAACCGTAGGTCGCGAATGGCAGGCGGCACGGCTCTGGCTCTATCGCGAATTAAACGCTTAAGACGTGATGCAGAAGCCTGCGCGTAAGCAAGGGCTTATCATACGAGGTGGATGTTAAGCCCTTGCTTACGCGCGGGCTTCTGCATTTAGGTGAAGTTTCTAAGAAGACGCAAAGACGCAAAGAAAGAAAATTTGCCGCAGATGAGCGCAGATTACGCGGATAGGAAAAAAATTTTAAATCTTTGTCTGATCGGCGTTCATTCGCGGCTAAAAAACTCTTCCTTTGCGTCTTTGCGACTTTGAGTTAAATTTCTTTTTTTATTTTGGCTTACTTTCTCTCGCGTTTACGCATATAGAGCGCAAGGACATTTTTAACTTCCTCATTTATGCAGGCAGAAAACTGGAAAAAAATAAAAGAAACGCTTGATGAGGTTTTGCAGCTCGAAACTTCGCGTCGGAAATCATTTCTGGACAGCTCGGGGATTAGCCGGGAGATCCGCGCCGAGGTAGAATCGCTGATTGGCTTTGAAGACGCGGCCGCCGACCTTATGCAGTTGTCGGCAGTCGAATTTTCAACGGACTTCATCGCCGACGATTCCGCCAGCCTGAACGGACATGAAGTCGGCGCTTACTGCGTCATCCGCGAACTTGGCCACGGCGGCATGGGTGCTGTTTATCTTGCCGAGCGCATCGATGGCAAATTTCAGCAAAAAGTAGCGCTCAAACTGCTAAAACGCGAGATGAATACAAGCGCCCTGCGGCGTCATTTCACGCAGGAACGCGAGATACTCGCCTCGCTCGATCATCCTAACATCGCCCGACTTCTCGACGCCGGTACGTCGAACGACAAAGTGCCGTATATTGCCATGGAATATGTTGACGGCCTTGCGATCGATGACTACTGTAACTCGCGCGGCCTCGACGTGAACGCGCGGCTCGAGCTTTTTAGAACGGTTTGCGGAGCGGTCGAGTTTGCCCATCGAAACCTGGTAGTTCACCGCGATCTCAAGCCATCGAATGTTCTGGTAACGAATGACGGCGTGCCAAAGCTGCTCGATTTTGGCATTTCAAAGATCATTTCAACAGGTTATGAGGACGCAGATTCGGCGACGATCACGCGAATGGGCGTGATGACGCCGTCATACGCCTCGCCCGAGCAGCTGCAAAAACAGGGCGTAACAACGCTGTCGGACGTTTACAGTCTCGGCGTGATACTGTTTGAACTCCTCTGCGGCCACCGGCCTTTCGAGGACAAGGAACACGATCTGCGCGAGATCTACGGAGCGGTCATCGAGAAAGAACCGGTCCCGCCGTCGAGCCTGATCGCTGCCCCGACGTCGGCGCCGGTTTCTGTTATTGATATTGGGCCTCCCGCAAACGACGGCGTCCATACCCGTGCCAATTCGGCCCGACGCACTGGCCCCAATCCGGTCATGTTATCGTCACACAGCGTTCGCGGCGATCTTGACAATATCGTCCTCAAGGCGCTTCGCAAAGAGCCTGAAAGGCGGTATTCATCCGTCGGTAATCTTTCCGAGGATATTCACCGGCATCTGCAGGGGCTCACCGTAACCGCCCGGCCAAATACCTTTACCTATCGCGCAAGCAAATTTGTCGGCCGAAATCGGGCGAGCGTTGTCGCAGCGGCCATTGTTCTACTCGCGGTCATCGCCGGGATCGTTGCCACGCTGTGGCAAGCCCGCGTAGCGAGTGTCGAACGGTCAAAGGCCGAGAAACGCTTCAATGATGTTCGGCGGCTGGCAAATTCTTACTTGTTTGACGTTTATCCCGAGATCGAGAACCTCGAAGGCTCGCTAAAAGCCCGTGAAAAGATACTTACAAATGCACTGGAGTATCTTGACGGCCTGGCGAATGAGGCCGGAGGCGATCTCGACCTACAGGGTGAGTTGGCTACCGCATACGAAAAGGTCGGAGACGTGCAGGGCGCATTGACCAATTCGAGCCTGGGCAATATTCAGGCCGGACTCGACAGCTATGCAAAAGCCGCCAGTCTGCGCGAAGCGGTTTATTCTGCGGCTCCGGCCGATCTTGAATCAAAGGAAAAGCTCGGGGCCAATTACTACACGACGGCGAGAACACTCTGGAATAACAGCCAAACAAAAGAAGCCGAGGAAGCTTTTGAACGAAGCTTGAAGATACGACGTGAATTGGTCGCCGCCCGGCCTGCGTCGGTCGAGTATCAGAACCGTCTTGCGGTTTTGCTGATCGATTATGGGGCAATTCCCGTATTCAATTCGCAAACGGCCAAGGCCCTCGTTCTGTTCGACGAGGCTCTGTCGATAGTCAATGAATTAAGAGGCTCGGATCCGGAAAATTCTGATTTCAAGAAGACCCAAACGCGGCTGCTGCGCATAATGAGCAAGGCGAAAGGCTCCATCGGGGACTATGACGGGGCGTTGCGAGGTTTTTCCCAGGCTACAGAGATCAGCAACGAATTGGCAAAGCAGTTTCCAGACGATTTTCGCGTTCAGCGAAGCGTGTGGCTAACGAATTCGATGACTTGCGAGCTTTATATCGACAAAGAAGATGGACAAAGGGGCGTCGCGGCGTGTTTGCCGACCATTGATTTTCCTAAAACCGCTCTCGCAAAAGAACCCGAGAACGGTGTCGTCGCCTATGACTTGGCGATCTCGCATTTTAATACCGCCCGGGCTTACCGTTTTGCCGGGGATTATCCAAATACGATCGCGCAAGCCGAAAAAGCGATCGCGGTGATGTCGAATCTCAGCAAGAAAACGCCCGAGAATATGGAATACCAGCGCAATCTGGCGGTTTATGATACGGAACGGGCGCGGGCGCAGATACATCTCAAGCGATACGACGAAGCCGGAAACATCTTGCGAGGCGTTATCGAAACGATGATCCCAATCGCCGAGGCCGACAAGGAAACGACGACCTATCAGTACGATATTGGCATCGCTCACCGCCTTTCCGCTCAGGTCGTTTTTCACAAAGGCGATGCGCCCGGTGCGATCGCAGCGATCAATCAGGCGATCGCGATCATCCGGCATTTGAAGGACGTCAATTCGTTGAGAGACACCGATAAAGACCTGTTGGCCGAACTTGAGAAGGAAAAGACTCAGTATTTGATACCACCCCTTTATCGGATCGAGCATAAATGACCGTTGACGGAAGAGATATTTCGTGCAGTTGTAACGGATAAGTGAAAAGGGTCGGGCCTATTTGATTTTCGGTCCGGGGCGCAGATTCGGCGCCTGTCGACCGACGGCGGGTAGTGTCCTATAAGTGTGTTGCTTAAATAAAAAAAAGTAAATTCGGGCTTAAAGGACATTCTTAATGGTGAAATGGTTGTAAGTAATTGATAGCATTAACCTTGAGGTAGGTCAAAGGTAATGAACAAAAAAAGTGCTTTTACCGTGGTTCAAAAATCACTAGGAGATATGGGTTGTTAAGGGAGTGCAGCGGTATAAATGTCATGGTTGTGGCAGGCAATTTATGGGTGGAGCCAGGCTTGACAACGAAGTTTTATGGCGGGAACACACAAAAGGCAAACAGACGTATGGCCAGCTGGCGGACAAATACAGATGTTCGGCAAAAACCATCCGACGAAGGCTTGACAAGGTTAAGATTGCGAGCGGCAAGGTAGATCCCGAAGAGGTTGTGGTGCTAATGGACACCACCTATTTTGGCAGGGTTTTTGGTGTGATGCTGTTTAAAGATGCGGCGGGCGGCGAAAATCTTTACAAGCAATATGTAAAGTATGAGACCAATCGGCTATACGCAAACAGCATTGCAAATCTCACGCGAGCAGGGCTTTACTATCAAAGCAATTGTCTGCGATGGCCGCAAAGGATTGTTCCGGCTTTTTGATGCGATCCCGATCCAGATGTGCCAGTTTCACCAAACGGCGATCATCACCAGATACCTCACACGCAATCCTAAAACACCGGCGACACAAGAGTTACGGGAGTTAAGCTTGATGCTGGCAAAAACCGATAAAGAAAGTTTTGTGGGCGGCCTAACCCAATGGCTCGATAAATGGGAATCGTTTTTAAATGAACGCACCATCAACCCACAAACAGGAAAAAGCCACGGAACAAGACGAACAAGAAGGAACGAAAGGATTCGATCAAGAGTTACTCGGAAAAAAGGTTTTTCAAAGAACTCTTCTAATTAACATCCTTACCAGCTTTCAGCTTTTCAATCATTCCTTGAACCGCTTGTTTGTTCGGTTCGTTTGGCGCTAACGGGAGGGCTTTGTTGGCAAATTCCAACGCTTTTGCGTAAACACCGTTGGCGGATAATGCCCTCGTCATCCCGACTAACGTCGTAAACTGATTCGGATTTTTATCATAGTTAAGCTGAAATATTTCGAG
>JAYSON010000002.1:0-2303 GCA_043722725.1 Chloracidobacterium sp. | reverse complement strand
AAAACTTCTTCGAGAACGTTTCCTTCTTTTGGCGTCGATCCAGCCTCGATCTGCTTACTCGCAGTGGTCTTGCCTTCGCCAAGAAGCCCCATCTGCGTTTTGTATTCGAGCAGTTTGTCCTGAAGCTGAATATCCATAGCTTCACGCTCGATGTCCTGCATTTGCGTGTCAACCGATGCCGAGCCCAACTGCAATTTGGCTTCCGCGGCGGCAACCCGGCGGTCGATCTTCTCTCGCATTTCGTTAAACGTGGAAGCGTCATCGCCGATGTTGAACGTTTCCATCGTCTGCGCAAGCTGCTCTTGCAGCTTCGCTTGTTTTGCCGCGCTGATAAGCTGCATCGCCTCGGCGGTGCGCTTTTTCACGTTGAGGACGTAATTATCGCGTGCCTTTAGTGCCTGTTTCGATGAAAGCGACGCTTGTTCGAGCTGTGGCCCATTGCGCTCAAGTTCCAGCTGCGCCTGCTGAAGCTGTCCGATATAAGCAGTTGCGATGTCGTCGCGCCCCATTTTTACCGAGGCTTTGATCTTCGAATCAAGATCGACGACCTCCCTTTCAAGATTCTCCACTTTCTTGATCATAAGACGCTCGGTCGCCATCACATGTGCGACAGAGTTATTCAACTCCGGCACGCGGTCGCGCATGTCACGAATCGTCTGCTGCAGAACCAGTTCAGGATTTTCGATCCTATCGAGTGCGGCTCCCGTACTTGCACGAAACACTCTTGTTATTCTTGCCCACAATCCCATTTTATCTATCCGCTCCTAAAAAAGTGTATGAAAAGAACTTTTTCGCCAAAATCTCTACGACAACCATTAATTCAAAGTTGCATTTTCCGAAATCAGTATAACAGGAAAAATCTTTTATGGAATAGCAAACTAAACCGTTTCACGTCCGCATCCATGAGTGTTTGGAGTTTTGATGCAAGATTGAAAACATCCGGTCGTTCAAAAAGCGTAGGCGGGTTTCCTCGGGAGCCGACAAGCTAGTTTGAAAAGCAGCAATCGGCTAAAGTATTTGCACACGCTCTCCATCCAAAGCTCGCACAAATTCAGCGTGAGGAAAAGTAAAATAATGAGAAAGTTCGTAACTGGGTTGGTGTTGTTCGCCGTCTATCTGGGCATTTTTGCACCGTATATATCGATGGCAAATGCTCAAAACATTTCAAAGGCACGGGAAAATAAGATGAAGGATCTAGAAGCAGGCCTAAAATTCCGGTTGAGCAATGGAGTCGAAGGAGCGGAAACCCGGGTCAAACTGCCGCTTGCATCGACAAA
The DNA here is from genome assembly GCA_043722725.1 of Chloracidobacterium sp. Taxonomy (GTDB): domain Bacteria; phylum Acidobacteriota; class Blastocatellia; order Pyrinomonadales; family Pyrinomonadaceae; genus OLB17. The sequence continues at coordinate 1,026 of JAYSON010000002.1, read as the reverse complement.
GCCGATAGCGGACAGCGATTCGTACACCATTTTAAAGCGGCTGCCGCCGATCAAATCCGACCCGGACGACCAAACCGAATTCGCCAAACGCATCGGCACGCTTCCGGCGCCAAAGAACGGCAAGCAAATACCCGTTAAATTTCCGGCACCCGACCAGATGGGATTGCCGAATGTGGATAATTCGAAGCGCACGCTCGAAGTCGTTCGTTTTTCTCCTGAAGGCGAAATTCCGCTTGCACCAGATCTGAGCGTGACGTTCTCGCAGCCAATGGTTGCCATTACTTCACAGGAAGAAGCAGCCAAATACGCACCTGTCGAACTCACGCCGCAGGTCGAGGGACGCTGGCGGTGGCTCGGGACAAAAACGCTAATGTTCGACACGGCAAAGCGTTTCCCGATGGCGACAAAATTCACCGCTCGCGTTCCCGCCCGAACAAACTCGGCGACAGGCCAGTCATTGCAAAAGGACGTGATTTGGACATTTACAACGCCGCCGCCGAAGGTTATACAAATGATGCCGAACGGGCAGATCACACGCCGCGACGCCCTGATGTTCGTTTCGTTTGACCAGGCGATCAATCCGGAAGCTGTGCTGAAAACCATTTCCGTTACAGGCGGCGGCAAGAAATTTCCGATTCGGCTGGCGACGCAGCAGGAGGTCGATAGCGACGGAAGCATTTCGTATTATTCGAAACAGGCCGAGCCGGGACGCTGGCTCGCGTTTCGTGCGGTCAATTCGGACGGCTTGCCTGAAAGTGCCCTGCCGCCGGCTTCAAGTATTTCTGTCACAGTCGAAAAAGGATCACCGTCTGCCGAAGGCCCGCTGACGATGCAGGTGCCGCAGACATTCACATTCCAGACCAACGGCCCGATGAAGTTCAATCGTGCGTATTGCGGCTGGCAGGAAAATAAGAACTGCTCACCGTTCGAGGCGTGGTATATCGAATTCAACAACCAGATCGACGCGTCGAAATTCACCAAGGAAATGGTGAAAATCGATCCGCCCGTCGAGGGCCTTAAGATCGC
>JAYSON010000001.1:0-5698 GCA_043722725.1 Chloracidobacterium sp. | reverse complement strand
AACAACCCGTCCGCTAATCGAACCGTCACCGGCGCTCGATCCTCCGGTTCCATTGCTAAATGTACAGACGATGGATTCGCCGGATTCTACAATGATATTTACACCATTGATTCCATTGTATGAAGAATTCACTATGCCGCCCACCTCAGTACATGACACTCCAAGAAGTGTAAAGTTAGGTAGGTCACCTTCAATAACACTTAACGATGTCGCGCCGCTGATAGCTAAACTCTGGTTCACGTCGACACCTGGGCCTCCATTGTCATCGGTCAAGCTGAATTGAAGGGGATTGAAAAACGCCGATGCAAGGAAAGTAAACGGCGTCGGCGATGAGAAGGTTGCATTGAGGACCTGCTTGATAATAACTACCACACCTCGCGGAGCGGCAACCGTGAGCGAACGGTCCTGGTTTCCGCCGGCACCGTCAAGATCTTTCAGACGCATGTGATAAGGTGAACCGCTGACACCGCCGGCTGAGTTGCCCGCGCCCCAATCGCCGCGCCATGCAATGTGGCCGCCCCATGCAAGCACCGGGTTTGGAACCGCAGCCGTGAATGTGATCTGGACGCGCCGCTCGACATCACCTAAAGTGTAGGGCAGATAAGTAAAGCCAGTGATCGTACCGCCCCACATCGTGAAATTGCCCGGATCCTGTGTCACGAACACCCCCGTGAACGGATTGATCTGGTTGGTGACGGTCACACCGTCAGATCCGATCGCGAAAACGCTTGTAGGACTGCCGACCGTACATGCGAGCGGCGTGCCGCTGCACGGGTCCGCATCCGTTTCTGTAGCGTTAAACGATCCTAGATAATCAATCGCGTGTTTGCCGTTATGAAAAATATCGTAACCGAGAATGACTGAATGAGTACCGGTGATAGCCAGGTTGTCAAACACCATTCGATAAGCGATGAACTCGTCCTCCGCCCACTGCGAATTCTCGGCGCCGGCATTGCCGTTCACCCAGCCTCGAGAGCCGCCAGTAAGTTCCACGCATTGTATACTCTCACCAGCAGAGCCATTTCTACACTGGCCAAGATCGGCGCTGGGGTTTGGCAGTAATAGCGCACCCGTTTTCGTCTGTGCCGAGGCCGAAAGAGCCGCTGCAAAAATGCACACAAGCATTCCAAAAATGCGCGGTGTAAATAGTTTAATCAGAAAATTCGCCTGGGGGTATTTCATTGTTACTCCTTATCTTCATGACCCTGTGGGCCGATATTATCAAAATGTGAAATTCGAAGAAATGCCTAATGCTCTCCATTTTCCACAAAAATATTCACCGAATGCTGCCTCTCGTCTGAGTGCAGAAATCGAAAAACTAATTAGAACGTAAAGAATTTTTAGCAGATGCCAGTCTCAATGTCAAGATTTTCTGATTCAAGCCGGATGAATTATGACCCGTCCGGTCACCTTTAATATTTTTTATCACGAGCCGTAACGTACTCTTCTAAACTGCCAGATTGAACACAGATAAACTTGCCATCGAATCCAAATAAATCAACCGTTCCAACTAGACCATATTGTCTTGCCTGTAACATATAGCTAATCCCATATAATTCCAGAAATAGATTCTATTATAATTTTTTTCAGAGAGAATATGTGTAGTCTTAAAACGAAAAAAAGTGGGCGAGATGTTATCTCTGCCCACTATTTGTCCCGACCGCTATTCGATTTTTAGGTCCTTATTAGCGGTCAACCAAGAAGTTGCTGACAACTAAATCTTCATACAAAGTAAAGGATCTCGTCCCGTCGAGAATTGTGTACTTTCTGCCGGGCTCTACCCGAAGAACATAGAAGTTCAAAACCGGAACGTCGTTGAAAGAATATTGGCCAAAACTGTTAGTCGTGGCGTATCTCACACTTCCATTGTCAGCGTTGGAAAGAGAAACTTTAACGCCCCTAACTCCCATCCCGCCGGTATTAACGACACGTCCGGAGACCGTTGCGTCGGCAGCGGTCGGAGCAAGTTCATCGCTGGTGAAGGTGCAAATGATTTGTTCACCAGCTTCGACGACAATATTAGCCTTGAGATTTGCAAGATCTACCGTACTGTTCTGTAAATTTGGCGTACCTCCAGCCGTTTCGGTACAGGCTATCGAAGCCAGCCGCCAACCGGCTACGGCGGTTTCTGTCACGGAAACCGTGTTTGCAACCCCAAACGAACTGACGTTCGAATCAACGAAGGTATCGTTCGGTGCGGTTGTGTTGTACAAAACAAAACTGGAGACTACAAGATTAGTTGTACCGTAAAGAAATGGTGTAACGGATGATGTGCTGCCGCTCTGCGGATTCGCCCGTTTTCTAACGGTTATTTGTCCGGCGGGTGTAGGCGTCGGCGATGGAGTCGGTGTTGGGCTTGCAGTCGGCACAGGGGTTGGCGTTGGCGTTGGCGATGTACCCAGGGAAGAATAAAGCAGTTTATTCGGCGAGCCCGGGCCAATATCTGTCAAAACTCCGGTTGTCGCCGCGTTCAGTATTCCCTGCCTGACGGTCGACGGGCTGGCCGTCGGGTTTGATTCCAGAAAGAGAGCCGCAACACCGGCGACGTGAGGGGACGCCATGGACGTGCCGCTCAAAAAAGTCGTGGCTGTATCGCTTGCGTTACTGAGTGAGGTGATGACGTGGCCCGGAGCAAAAATATCGACACATGAGCCGTAATTCGAATACGAAGCTCGGGCATCGGTAATTCTCGAAGCCGCAACCGTGATCGCATTGGGTACGCGGCCAGGGGAGTAGCCGCAGGCGTCCGAAGCGTTATTTCCCGCAGCTATCGCATAGGTGATTCCCGAAGAGATCGAATTGGTTATCGCTGTATCGAGCACATTGGAAATTCCGCTGAAGCTTAGACTCATATTAGCGACCGAGGGATTAATTCTGTTTGCTGTGAGCCAGTCAACACCACTAATCACCTGCGAGACCATTGCTGTCCCGTTACAAGCAACTACGCGAACACCGTGCAACGATACATTTTTAGCAACACCGTAGGTTGTACTGCCGATCGTTCCGGCGACGTGTGTTCCGTGCCCATTGCAGTCGTATCCGTTTTGACCGTCGTTCATGGCATCGAATGCTATGGACGCTCTGCCCCCAAAATCGACATGTGTCGGCCGGATGCCGGTATCGAGCACATAAGCATGCACGCCGGTTCCGGTCGCCGAGTATCCGTAATTTGTATCCAGCGGAAGGTTTCTTTGATCAATACGGTCCAGCCCCCAGGTTGCGTTCGCCTGATCTGAGGAGATGGATACAACCGAGTCCTCTTCGACAAAGTTCACCCGGTCATCCTTACTCAATAATTCCGCTTGCTCCGCTGACATCTCTGCGGAAAAACCTTTTATAGCGTTAGAGTAGATTTTATCCGCTGCCCCGCCGTATAAATCGGACAAATAGTTTGCCTCGGCTTCAACGACCGGTGCCGACGGCCTCTCGCCTTCATATTCTTCGTTCAAAACGACAATGTATCGGTTCGCTATGGGTTTGGAAGCTTTTACCAACTTATTTTTTTGACCGGAGGTCGCGTGCGGCAACAGGAACGCTCCCACAAGGCCGATAGCAAGAACCAACGATACAATAAGAATTCTTTTCATTTAACTTCTCCGGGAATGGTGGTGAATTGAAGTACTGGATGGAAATTTGGAGTGGGTTGTGAGATGTCGATTATAAAAATCGACTGATTAACAAAATATAACTATGTTTAATTTTTGTCAACATTTATTTCCAAAAAGACCGATTTTCGTTGGCCGATAAGTCAATTTGACCGATTCCGATATTTTTTGAAGGGAGAAATATGTACGGCCTATCTTCGACAAAGCGCGGGAAAAATTGCTGATTTGGCTGGTTGCGGGAGCCCGCTTGCTTTTTCAGAGCTATTCGATCGACTAGATCCGATGCCGGAACGGACGCTTGATTTTTAGGTATGAATGAAATTGACGATACGAGTGAAGGAACGATGTGAGTGAAGCACATTGCATCGGGCGCGAACGCGGCGATCTGATTCTGAATGTGACTTTAAACGCACCCACTTATACGCCCCAAGGCCGATCTAAACCGCACCCGCGGCTAAGTTGTTAATCGCGACTTTTAGACAAAAATAAGGCCCGATGACATTTCAAATCATCGGGCCTATTTCTGAAGGTTAAAGATCTTTATTCGACTATTTTTGGGGTATCGGTTGAAAGCCTTCGAAAGCCGACTACACGTTTTTCCCAGTAGCCTTTAAATGGTGAGTATGTAATGCCTTTGCTCGAAGATGCATGAAAAAACCCATTCTCATCGGCAACGATTCCCATGTGGCCGAGCCCGTTTAAGAAAACCAGCGTACCGAACTTAAACCTATCATCTCCGGTGACCGGCACTCCGGCCGCCCAGAGGCTACGGGCGCTGGCGCGTGTAAATGCGATGCCGGCATCACGGAAGACGCTCCAAACAAAGCCAGAGCAATCGTAACGATTAGGGCCGGTCGATCCGTAAAGGTATGGGATGCCCAGTCTTGATTGTATCCCTCGGACGATTGCAGAACTTACCGGTGAGCTGTAAACCATACGCTTTGCGGCCATTGCAGCCATGTTGTTCAGCAGATTCGACGAACCGGTCTTTTTTACTAATGGCTGAGTGTTGCTAATGACGATGTCGTTGGTGAGTGCCGGGCGGCTTTCGCGGTAGCTCGCAGAAGGTGATGATAAAGATGGTTTCGGACTGTCGGTCGGTGGTTGCGGCTGGTTTATCGGTTGGCTCGAAATGGTTTTCACCACTCTTTGGCGTTCTTGTCCAGACACGACCGAATAGGAACCCGCAAAAACTATACATACTAGAAACGACAGATATGAAACCTTCTTAAAATCGATCAAAACTTATTCTCCTCTTTTTACATGCCCGTTCAAACGGCATCCATCGATAGCAATCGCAATTTTTCAAAACGCGAAAACCATAATTAGAGTCGAAGCCTTTTGCCCGACCCTGAAACTATTTACTAAATATATTGTCCTTGTGTTAGTTTGCCCGGCTAATGAAATTCCTGTTGATTCCGGCCGATCAATGGTCCTGAAAAAGAAGAACTGACCGGTAGCCAATAAGAAGTCTAACACTTCCGGCGAGCTCAATGCAAGAGGAGCGGAAATCTCTTGTTAGGGTCTTTTCTTCAGTTATGAAGAAAAGACCCCGCCACCTTCCCGTCCACCGCGTTCCTGGTTGTCCTGTTGTATAACAGAAGATAAGTTCAATGGAACCAGCCTTCCAAAAAAGAAAAAGCCCGAACATATTTATTCAGGCCCTATCGTAAAATACTGACAAATAATTAAGCGGAGAACGAAGTGCCGCATCCGCATCCGCCTGTCGCATTCGGGTTTTCAAACGTAAAGCCCGAACCCATCATATTCGTCGCGTGATCGATCGTGATGCCGTTCAAATATTGCGCCGAGAACATATCAACGAAAAGGCGAATGTTCTGCTCATCAATAATAAAATCGCCTTGCTTCGATTCTTCTTCGATATTTAAGCTGTACTGAAAGCCTGAACAGCCGCCCGGCACAACGCGTACGCGAAGCCCCGCCGCTTCCGGCAGATCGTCTTCGCCAGCGAGAAATTTCTTGATCTCTTCGGCCGCGCTGGGCGTAACTACTAGTTCGAGTGATGGTGTTGCAACTGCTGACATAATTGGTGCTCTCCTATCAAAATTATAGACCGCCAAGGCGAATCCTTA